>NZ_JBEZBE010000042.1:0-57645 GCF_040646935.1 Streptomyces sp. NPDC044984 | reverse complement strand
ACGTTGATGATGGCCGCCGGCGCGTCGACGACCTTGAAGTAGACGACCGCGTCGACCCGTACGGTCACGTTGTCCCGGGTGATGCCCTCCTGGGCCGGCACCGGCATCGTGACGATCTGGAGGTTCACCTTGTGCAGCCGGTCCACGAACGGAACGATCATGGTGAACCCGGGCCCGCGCACCTGCGGGCGGAGCCGGCCGAGCCGGAACACCACGCCCGCTCGTACTGCTTGACGACCCGCGCCGCCGCCATCGGACAGACCGCTCCGGCGGACGCCACCGCCGCTCCCGCCGTCACCAGCTCCTCGACCATCACGGCCCCCGGGGTCCGAAGTGGCGCACCGGGTGATCCCCCGCGTCCGGTACCGCCCGGCGCGTCCCGGTGTGTCCTTCGACGGTAGCCCCGTGCCCCTGACGAGAGCGAGCCCCCGCACGCGATCGCGTGCGGGGGCTCGTCGTGCTGCCGGCTGCGAGGTGGGACCCGCGGGACCGGTGGTGCCGGCCGGTCCCGGTGCCCGTTCCTAGGTGAGGGTGACGCCGTAGGCGCTCAGGGCCTCGGTCACCGGCTGGAAGAAGGTCGTACCGCCGGAGGAGCAGTTGCCGCTGCCGCCGGAGGTCAGGCCGTACGCGGTGCCGTTGCTGCCGTAGAGCGAGCCGCCGGAGTCACCGGGCTCGGCGCAGACCGTGGTCTGGATGAGGCCGGAGACGATGTCGCCGCCGCCGTAGTTGACGGTGGCATTCAGGGCGGTGACCCGGCCGCTGTGGGTGCCGGTGGTGGAGCCGTCGCGGATGACGGTGGTGCCCACGCTCGGGGTGGCCGCGCGGGTGATGTCCACGCCGTTCGCGGTGCCGGGCCGGCTGACGGAGCCCGTGTACCGGACGATGCCGTAGTCGTTGCCCGGGAAGCTGGTGCCGGCGGTCGAGCCGAGCACCGTGGTGCGGCTGGAGTTGCCGTACCAGGTTCCCGCGCCCTCGGTGCAGTGACCGGCGGTCAGGAAGTAGTCGACGCCGCTGCTGGAACGGACGTTGAAGCCGAGGGAGCAGCGGCCGCTGCTCGAGTAGATCGCGTCGCCGCCCTGGATGAACTTGCTGAACGTACCCGGGGTGCGCTTGACGGTGATCGCGTCGGCGTCGTCCCCGGCCTGCTGCTTGATCTTGTTGATCTCGGCCTGGGAGACGGTGCTGTCGACGGTGAGCAGCACCCGGTTGGTCTTGCTGTCGACGGCCCAGGCGGTGCCCGGGACATCGGCCTTCAGCACCGAGCCGCTCACGCTCTTGAGCTCGGCGGAGCTGAAGGTGGTGGGGGTCTCGGCCGCGTTCGCGCTGGGGACCACGATCGCGGCAGCGGCCACGAGTCCGGTGGATACGGCGATCAGCCGAGTCCGTCTCGAGACGCCGCTGCGGGGGGTGGTGCGCTTGATCCTCACTTCTCGTTCCTCCACAAAGGAAGTAGGGGGCCCTCGTGGGGTTTGTGGGCCCGTGAGGCGCAGCCAGGAAGCCGGGTGCCCGGATTCCGAACACGTCGTGCTCCTGACAAGCGCTGTGGGAAGCGAGTATTCGACCGACCGACCGTTCGGCGCAAGGGTGCCTTTCGGCCGTCAACCTTTGAACCGTCTAGGAGATTTGGTCCGCGTACGGGATCGCATTACCGGTGGTCACACCCGCGGCACGACCGGTCGAACGCTCGCGCGATGTCCGGAACTCGCCCCTCCGGATGGTCGGCCCGGTCAGCAGCCGCAGTCACAGCCGCAGTCGCACCCGTCACAGCAGCCGTCCTCACCGCAGCAGTTGCAGCACTCACAGCAGTTGCAGCAGTCGCCGCACCCGCTGCAGTCGCAGTTGGTGCAGGGCCCCTCCTTGCGCTCCCCGCTCCAGGGGTCCTCGTAGGTGCCGCAGCACAGCTGGCACGTACAGGCGAGCCCCAGCCACACGGCGCAGCCGGCCAGCAGCCCGCGCCGGTCGCGGCGCGGCGGCTCGGGGGGCAGCGGGGCGCCGGGGCCGCCGGGGATGCCGGAAGGCGCGTAGGGGCCGGTTCCGTGGGCACAGGAGACCGTACCGAAGGCGCGACGGACGGAGTTGGGCAGTTCATGGACGAGCAGCCGGTGCGCGAGACCGCCGTCGGAGCTGTGCCCTCCCGGGGAAACCCCGGACGCCCAGTCCACCTCGCGCAGGGCGAGCCGAATGCCGTGCACCGCGTCGTCGGCGAGCCGGCGGGCCTCCTCGAGCGGGGTCCCGGTGGCGGTGAGCGGGTTCCAGGCACCGGAGGCGGCGTCGGCCTCCCGGTCCTCCACTGCGTCCAGGAGGTGCGCGAGGCGCCCGAAGAGGCGTCCGGCCTCCGCGAGCGGCACGGCGTTGTGCGGCCGGCCGGCCAGCACCGCGGTGTGCGCGAAGGCCGCGGCCGTCGCGGTCTCGGTCGGCTCGGTGACGGTGAGGACCGGGGTGCCGGGCCCGGCGAGGGTCTCGATGCCGGTCTGCCGGTCCACGGCGTCGACCAGGACGGCGGTGTCGAACCCGACGTCCGAACCGGTCCGCGCTCCCGCCCGGTCCCAGCTCGCCGCGACCCGGCGCGCGGCGAACGCGACCGGCTTGCGCGCCAGCATCCCGTCGCCGTCGGCGACGTGGTCGCGCATCTTGGCGGAGGCGAGGACGAGGGAGACGGCCGCCGCGAGCCGCGCGCCCTCACCGTGCGCGACGGACGCGGTGCGCATGCCGCGCAGCGGGCACGGCCCCGCGGTGCGCCGTCCCGCGTCGGGACGTTCCGCCTGAGCCTCCGTCAGAACGGATATGAGGAGCCCGTCGTAGTTGGTGACGATCCGCGCGAGCTGTCCGTGGTCCCCGCGCAACGCGAGGCACAGCCCGCACAAATGGGCCGTCCACTGGGCGGTGAGCTTCTCCCCGAGCCGGTGCCGACACGGCCTGACCATTCCGAACACGACGTTCCCCCGTGCAGTCGTACGACGTTGAGCGGCGGCATCGTATCGGCCCGGCGTTCACCCGTACGCACCCTGCCTCACCCGTACGCCGCGAAGAATCATATTTCACTCACAGTCAGCAGCCGTTTACACCAAGACCCTTGGGAAACCCGGGCTCTCGACGGATCAGCTGTGCACCAGTACCGTCACAAACCCCCCGCGCGGCGTCTATCCACTTGGCGCGACGTCCGCATCATGGACGACCATAGGGATGCGGAAAGCAAAAAAAGACCGCTGTGAGAGGAGGCGTCCATGGGATCGGTACGCAAGGCGAGTGCCTGGCTTGGCCTCGTCGACGACAACGAAGACGAGCGTTACTACGACGACGACTACTCCGACGGGACCGAGCCCGGCGAGGCCTGGGTCACCGATCCGCGGGTCAAGGTGGCCGCGGACGTCGCAGAGGAGAGGGGCCGCCGGATCGGCACGGTCACCCCGGACAGCTTCCGGGACGCCCGCGCCATCGGCGAGCTGTTCCGCGAGGGCGTTCCCGTCATCATGAACCTCACGGCCATGGACGCCGGTGACGCCAAGCGCGTGGTCGACTTCGCCGCGGGCCTGATCTTCGGTCTGCGCGGTTCCATCGAGCGCGTCTCCAGCCGGGTGTTCCTGCTCAGCCCGGCCGACACCGAGGTCGTCAGCGGTGATCCGGCCGCGCACCGGTCGGACGGCTTCTTCAACCAGAGCTGAGGCGGGGCCGTTCACCGGCCCCGCCTCCCCGGAGGCTCACCGGAAGGCGTCGAGTCCGGTGAGCGCCTTGCCCAGCACGAGCTGGTGCATTTCCACGGTGCCCTCGTAGGTGAGCACCGATTCCAGGTTGGTCGCGTGCCGCATCACCGGGTACTCGAGCGAGATCCCGTTGGCACCGAGGATCGTGCGGGCCGTGCGGCAGATGTCGATGGCCTCGCGGACGTTGTTGAGCTTGCCGAAGCTGACCTGCTCGGGACGCAGGCGGCCGGCGTCCATGCGCCGCCCCAGATGGTGGGCGAGCAGAATCCCCTTGTGCAGTTCGACCGCCATGTCGGCGAGCTTGGCCTGGGTCAGCTGGAAGCCGCCGATGGGCCGCCCGAACTGTTCCCGTGACTTCGCGTAGTCGACCGCCGCCTCGAAACAGCTCCGCGCGGCGCCCATCGCGCCCCAGACGATCCCGTACCGGGCGTGCGACAGGCAGCCGAGCGGGCCCTTGAGGCCGGTCGCCTCGGGCAGGACGGCGTCGGCGGGCAGCCGTACGTCGTCGAGGACCAGCTCGCTGGTGACGGAGGCGCGCAGCGACCACTTGTGCTTGATCTCGGGCGCCGAGAAGCCGGGGGCGTCGGTGGGCACGACGAAGCCGCGGATCCCGTCCTCGGTCCCCGCCCACACCACGGCGATCCCGGCCACGGACCCGTTGGTGATCCACATCTTGCGCCCGTTGAGCACCCAGTCCCCGCCGTCGCGCTTGGCGTGGGTGCGCATCGAGGCCGGGTCGGAGCCGTGGTCGGGTTCGGTGAGCCCGAAGCAGCCGATGACCTCGCCGGACGCCATCCTGGGCAGCCACCGCCGCTTCTGCTCCTCGCTGCCGAACCGGTGGATGGCGTACATGGCCAGTGAGCCCTGCACGGAGACCAGGGAGCGGATCCCGGAGTCGGCCGCCTCCAGTTCCAGACAGGCGAGTCCGTACTGGACGGCGCTCGCGCCCGCGCAGCCGTAGCCGTCGAGGGACATGCCGAGCGCGCCGATGCCGCCGAGCTCCCGGGCCAGCTCCCGGATGCCGGGCAGCTCGCCCTGCTCGTACCAGTCGGCGACGTGCGGGAGCACGCGGTCGGCGGCCCAGGTGCGCACGGTGTCCCGGACGGCCAGGTCCTCCGGCTCCAGCAGGTCGTCGAGGCCGAGGGGGTCGGCGGGGTCGAAGGGGGGCAACTTCGCGGACACGGACATGGGGCACCCTCCGGGGCTGGTCCGGGGTTAACTAGCGCTGCTAGTCACGGCTCGGGGCGACGGTACGACGCGGTCTCCCGCACGTCCACCCGGCCGGTGCGGGAGACGGCTCACACCTTCAGCTCGGGGACCCGGCGCTCCGTGGCCTCCCGCGGCGCGGGCACCTGCACGGCCGGCGGGTCGCACTGCATCACCCGCGGCAGGCGCAGCGCCATCGCCGCCCCGAGCAGCAGCAGACCCGCGCTCACCAGCAGGGTCACGTGCAGTCCGTGCACGAAGGAGTGGCGCGCCGCATGGCGCAGGGCGGTCCCGGCGGGCCCGCCGAGCCGGTCGGCCACCTCGTAGGCCTCCCCCAGCGAGTGCGAGGCCGCCGCGGACGCCGCCGCGGACACCCCGGGTACGCCGGTGAGGCCGGGTGCGTAGGCCGCGTTCATCACGCTGCCGAGGAGGGCGATCCCGATGCCGGCGCCCAGCTGGTAGGAGGTCTCGCCGATCGCGGCCGCCCCGCCGGCCCGGTCCGGCGGCGCCTCGCTGAGCATCGACTCGTAGGCCCCGAACAGCGTGGTCTCCAGGCCGAAGCCGAGCAGGACGAAACCGGTGAGCAGCAGCGGAGCGTTGTCCTGTCCGCCCATCGCGGTCAGGACCACCACCGCGGCGGCCGTCAGGCAGAAGCCGGAGCAGACCATGCGGCGCGGGCCGAACCGGCGCAGCATCCGCGCGCCCGCCAGGCCCGCCGCCATCGCCGCGATCGTCAGCGGCAGCAGGCGCAGTCCGGTCTCCAGCGGGGAGAGCCCGAGCACGAGCTGGAGGTACTGGGCCGCGATCAGCTCCAGGCCCACCAGGGCGAGCATCGCCAGCACGATGCAGCCCACCGACGTGCTGAACGCGGGCCGGGCGAACATCCGCAGGTCGACCAGCGGGTGCGCGCGGCGCCGCTGCCGGCGCACGAAGGCGGTCAGCAGTCCGGCGCCCACGAGCAGCGGCAGCACGGTCCACACGCCGACGGCACCGCCGCCGAGCCGCTTCACCCCGAGGACCACCGCGAACAGTCCGACGGCGGCCATCAGCGCGCCGGCCACGTCCCAGGGGCCGTCGCCCGCGCCCTTCGACTCGGGCAGCAGGAGCCACCCGACCGGGAGGCTGACCAGCATCAACGGGATGTTGACCAGGAACACCGAGCCCCACCAGAAGTGCTCCAGCAGGAAGCCGCCGAGCAGCGGGCCGACCGCCGCGCCCACGGCGGCGACCGCGCTCCAGAGGCCGATGGCGAGCGCCCGCTCGCGCCGGTCCGGGAAGACCTGGCGCAGGATCGACAGCGTCGCCGGCATGATCATCGCGCCGCCGACACCGAGCAGCGCCCGCGCCACGATCAGCACCTGGGCGTTGTCCGCGAGGGCCGCCATGCCGGAGGCGACGCCGAACAGGGTGTAGCCGAGCAGCAGGACGCGTCTGCGGCCGATCCGGTCGCCGAGGGTGCCGAAGAGGATCAGCAGCGAGGCGCAGACCAAGGGGTAGGCGTCGACGATCCAGAGCAGTTCCATCGCGCCGGGCCGCAGGTCCTCGGTGACGGCGGGGACCGCGACGTGCAGCACGGTGGCGTCGACGGCGACCAGCAGCAGGCTGACGCAGAGGACGACGAGCACCACCCAGCGGTTGGCACCGGCCCCGGCCGCCCGACGGCGCAGCGCGGCGGCCGTGGTCGTCCCGGACATGTACGTACCTCCCAGATGTTCCCTCGCGACCGGCGGGCTCACGGGGTCGGGGACTCCCCCGTGACGCGGCCGGAGAGGAGCGGTGGTCTCCGGTCCGCGCGGCGAGCGGCGAGTGACACGTCAGAGTACGCGAGTGGGAGCCGGGGTCGAGTGGCGGGCGTCTCACAGCTCCGGCGGATCGGTGTGGCGTACACCACTCCCCCGTCGGGGTCACACGCCCCGCCGGGTCGGCCGGTTCCCCGCCGGGTCGATAATCGGGCGCGTGAACGATCTCGACGCGCGCGGCGCCCCGGTCCGCCCCGGAGCACTGCGCCGGGCCGCGCCGGCGCTCCTCGGGTACGCCGCCGTGCGTGCCCTGGGCCTGGTCGTGCTGGCCCTGTGGAGCGGGGCGCGCGGCAAGGACGCGTACACCCTGCTGACCGCCCGCTGGGACTCGCTCTGGTACACGAGGGTCGCCGAGCTGGGGTACGGCTACGAGGTGCGGCTGCCCAACGGGGACGTGCACTCCAACCTGGCGTTCTTCCCGTTGCTCCCGTGGCTGGAGCGGCTGGTGGCGGCGGTGTCCCCGCTGTCGTACGCCGACGGCGGCTTCGTGGTGAGCGCGCTCGCCTCGCTCGCGGCGGCCTGGGGGATCTTCGCGGTGGCCGACCACGTGTACGGGCGCCGGACCGGGGTGTGCGCGGTGCTGCTGTGGGCGGTGCTGCCGGTCGGGATCGTGCAGTCGATGGCGTACAGCGAGTCCCTGTTCACCGCGCTCGCCGCGTGGTCGCTGTACGCCGTGCTGACGGGGCGCTGGGTGACGGCGGGCGTCCTGGCGGGCCTGGCGGGGCTGACCCGCCCGGTGGGGCTGGCGGTGGTCGCGGCGGTGTGGGCGGCGGGCATCGCCGCGTTCCTGCGGGAACGCGCCTCCATGCGGGGACACGTCTCCACGCGGGAACGCGCCTCCACCACCCGGGAGCACGTCTCCACGCGGGAGCACGTCTCCGCGCGAGGGCACGCCTCCGCGCGGGACCGCACTTCTTTCGCGCGAGATCGCAGCGCGGTGCCGGAGGACGGCGCGCGGGCCGGGGAACGCGCCGACGCTCCCGCGAACGCCCGGCGCCTCGGGGCACCGGAGGGCGCCCCGCACGCGACGGACACCTCCGGCGTGCGCCTGCGCCGGGTGCTCGGCATGCTCCTCGCGCCCCTCGGAGCCGCCGGTTACGTCCTGTGGGTCGGGCACCGCACCGGCGACGGGCCGCTGGGATATCTCGACGTGCAGGCCGGATGGCGGAACGGCTTCGACGGGGGCTACGCCTTCGCCCGTTTCGTCGCCGCCATGTTCACGTCGTTCCCGTCCGCCCTGGCGGGCCTCGGGCTGGTGGCCGGCGTCGGCCTCGTGGTGTGGCTGTACGTCGTCTGCGTACGGCAGCGCCAGCCGCTCCCCCTGCTGGTGTACGCCGGGGTCGTCACCGCGCTCGCCCTGTGCGCGTCGAGCTACTTCGGCTCGAAACCGCGGCTGCTGCTGCCCGCCTTCCCCCTGCTGCTGCCCCTCGCCCTGGCCCTGGCCCGGCTGCGTACGCCCAGGTCCGCGCCGGTGGTGGGGGCGGTCGCGGCGGCCTCGGCGGTGTACGGGGCCTTCTGGCTGAACGGCTCCGGTCCGCCCTGACCGTCCCGGAACGGACGATGAGCGACAAGGAAATTCCGCACCAGCCCCCGGTGAACGAATTCAAAAGCGCGATAAAACCCCCCTCCGGAATGATCAAAGGAATTGAAGTCCACGGCATCCGGACTTTGCGGATTCACCGGCGATAAAGGCCCCCCTGAGAGGAATGCCACATCACATCGTCATCACAAAGCGCCTGATTCGACGGGGTCCCGCACTCAATCGCTGTAACGTCGATTGGGTGCGTACCGAACGGAAGCCCACCCGTCTGGACCGGGTGTTCGCGAGGCTGGATCGTGAGCCGGAACGACCGGCTCACATCGGCGTGCCGCGAATGAGCCGGCACCGGGTGGTGCTGTTCGCCGCCGGTCTGGCCTTCTATCTGGCGATCGTGTGGGCCGTGCTGATCACCTCCTGGCTGGTCCGGCTGGACTGGCAGGTGATGTTCTTCCGCCCCTACCAGCAGTGGTCCGAGATCCACGCCTTCGTCGACTACTACGTGGTCCTCGGCCAGCGCGGCCCGACGGCGGTGATGGTGGCGGCCTGGCTGGGCTGGCGCTCCTGGCGGCAGCACACCCTGCGCCCGCTGCTCGCCCTGGGCGTCTCCCTGCTGCTGCTCAACGTCACGGTCGGTGCCGCGAAGTACGGCATGGGACGCCTCGGACCGCACTACGCGACCGAGATCGGCTCGAACGAGATGTGGCTCGGCGGCGATATATTTCCCAGCGGCCACACCGCCAACGCCGTGGTGACCTGGGGAATCCTGGCCTATCTGGCCTCCACCCCGAGAGCGCGCCGCTGGCTGTCCGCACTGTCGGCCGTGACCTCGCTCGGGGTCGGGCTGTCCACCGTCTACATCGGGACGCACTGGCTGAGCGATGTGATCCTGGGCTGGGTCGCGGGCCTGCTGATCCTGCTGGCACTGCCGTGGTTCGAGCCGATGATCGCCCGCGCGGAGACGCGCATCTTCGGCCTGCGCACCCGCTGGCGGGCACACAGGGGAGGCACGGCGGAGGCCGGCCCGCCCGGACAGCCCGTCGTCCTCAAGCCGCTCGCTGACCGCCCGGACACGGCTCCCGAGCCGGTTCCCACGGGTCGCCCGGTCTCCCGGTCACCCGCCTACCTGGCGCCCGGGCCGCACACGGCCCGCGCGGAGCGCTCCCCGGTCACCCCGGCGGGCAGCCGCCGCCCGCCGCACACGGAGCGCCACCCGCGCGGTACGACCTCGGCCACCCGTCCCTGACGGACGGCGCGGCGTCCGCCGCGCACGCCACGGCCCCGGTTCCGGCGAGGGAACCGGGGCCGTCGCCGTGCGTCAGCCCTTCCAGGCGCGCGCCACCAGGCCGTCCCTCACCTCGAAGTTCAGCCGGCCCGCGCGGTACTCCATGGTGATGATCGCCCCCGGGGGCAGCGCCCGCACCGTCGACCAGCCGCGCTCCCGCGCGAGGTGCTCGGCCCGGTCCGCCGTGAGGCCGACGTAGACGTCCGGACTGTCGTGGGGTTCCGCGGAGGGTGTCGGAATGGGTGCCATGCGGCCACGCTATGCCCTGGCCCGGGAGCGGGGAAGCCGGAAGCGGGAACACCGGGCCGGATCCGTCGGCGGTCACACTTCTGTCACAAGATCACGACAGGCGTTCACGACGGTGACCGTCACCCGAACGGCCGGTTCGGTACGCCTTCCGCAGGTATTCGAACGCAATTACCGCGTGTCACGCCACGGGCCCGATTAACTCCGGCGGAAAGTGCCGGAGGACGCGCTCCCGGGCCCCATTCCTTTTCCGCCGCCGCACATGACCACACAGGTCGGTGCGCACAGAAAATACGCGTTTCCGTCACATGATCCGCCACGTCCCCTGTCGGGGACCGGCAGGGGCGAGCATCATGGCGTGGGCCCGGGGTACATGTGGCGCGGGCTCCCGGCGGGGCCCGGCGCGCGAGGAGCGAAGGGGCGAGCGATGGGGACGCAGACCGTCCGGGCGGCGGCGCGACCGGCGCGCCGGCAGCGGCGCGGGCAGGTGGTGATCGACTGGCTGACCACCACCGACCACAAGAAGATCGGCCACCTCTACCTGATCACGGCGTTCGTGTTCTTCCTGATCGCCGGCGTGATGGCACTGCTGATGCGCGCCGAACTGGCCCGGCCCGGGCTGCAGATCATCGACAACCAGCAGTTCAACCAGATGTTCACCCTGCACGGCACGATCATGCTGCTGCTGTTCGCGACGCCCAGCTTCGCGGGGTTCGCCAACGAGCTGATGCCGCTGCAGATCGGGGCGCCCGACGTGGCCTTCCCGCGGCTGAACATGTTCTCGTACTGGCTGTTCCTCTTCGGCGGGCTGATCGTGCTCGGTTCGCTGGTGGTCACCGGGGGCCCGGCGGCCTACGGCTGGTTCGCCTACGCGCCGCTGAACAGCATGGAGTACTCGCCCGGCCTCGGCCCGGACCTGTGGATCATGGGCCTCGCGCTGTCCGGCTTCGGCACCATCCTCGGCGCGGTCAACTTCATCGCCACCATCGTCGGGATGCGCGCCCCCGGGATGACGATGTTCCGGATGCCCCTGTTCACCTGGAACACGCTGTTCACGTCGATCCTGATCCTGCTGGCGTTCCCGGTGCTCGCGGCGGCGCTGCTGGTGCTGGAGGCGGACCGGCGGTTCGGTTCACAGGTCTTCGAGGCCGCCCACGGCGGAGCGCTCCTGTGGCAGCACCTGTTCTGGTTCTTCGGCCACCCCGAGGTCTACATCATCGCGCTGCCGTTCTTCGGCATCGTCACGGAGATCATCCCGGTCTTCAGCCGCAAGCCGCTGTTCGGCTATCTGACGCTGGTGGGCGCCACCATGGCCATCACGGGCCTGTCGATGGTGGTGTGGGCGCACCACATGTTCGCCACCGGCGCCGTGCTGCTGCCGTTCTTCTCCTTCATGAGCTTCCTGATCGCGGTGCCCACGGGGGTGAAGTTCTTCAACTGGACCGGCACCATGATCAAGGGGTCGCTGTCCTTCGAGACACCGATGCTGTGGGCGACCGGGTTCCTGGTGTCGTTCCTCCTGGGCGGGCTGACCGGGGTGCTGCTGGCGTCGCCGCCCCTGGACTTCCACGTGACGGACTCGTACTTCGTCGTCGCGCACTTCCACTACGTGGTCTTCGGCACCGTCGTCTTCGCGACCTTCGCCGGGTTCTACTTCTGGTGGCCCAAGTTCACCGGCAAGATGCTCGACGAACGGCTCGGCAAGATCCAGTTCTGGACGCTGTTCATCGGATTCCACACCACGTTCCTGGTGCAGCACTGGCTGGGCGCCGAGGGCATGCCCCGCCGTTACTCCGACTATCTGGCGGCGGACGGCTTCACCGCGCTGAACACCGTCTCCACCATCGGCTCCTTCCTGCTCGGCATGTCCACGTTGCCGTTCCTCTACAACGTCTGGAAGACGGCCAGGTACGGCGAGAAGGTCGAGGTCGACGATCCCTGGGGCTTCGGGCGCTCCCTGGAGTGGGCGACCTCGTGTCCACCGCCCCGGCACAACTTCACGACGCTGCCCCGGATCCGTTCGGAGTCTCCGGCGTTCGACATGAACCATCCGGAGTACGCGGCCGTGACGTCCCAGCCCGAGCCGAAGAGCGAGCAAGCCGGCCATGAGCCGCTCTGACCGCGTCGATCAGCCCGGCCGGCTCCAGCATGCCGGTGGAGGGTGAGATCCGCTCGGCGGCCTCCTCTGCGGACACCGGCAGCCGGATCACGGCGTGCGAGGCGTACGCGTGCGTGGAAGGGACAGCAGGCGCGGCAGGCGTGCCGAGGTCTCCCATGTGCGGGCGAGTCTGCCGGCCGTCGCGGACGGCCACTGTCCTGAAGGGGCGGGCGTCAGGGCTCGTAGGCCAGTTGCGGCACCGTGAAGCAGGTGCGGTTCATGTCGCCCTGCGACACCCAGCCCTCGCCGTCCCGCCAGCGGGCCACGGACAGACAGGTCCGGCCGGTGGCCGGCGGCTCGGGCGACCGCCGGAACGAGACGGGCAGCAGCAGTCCGCCCGCGGTGTAGTCCCGGGCACGGCCGACGTGGGCGTCGACGCACGCGCGCGTGATGCCCGTACGGGCACAGGACCTCGCCGCGTCGGTGAACCAGCGGGCGGCGGCCCAGCCCTCCAGCTGCCACTGGGAGTGCGTCTCCAGGTCCTCGGTGGCGTCCCGGAACTCGCGCACGGCCGGATGGCCGGTGTCCTCGAAGTTGCGGCTGGAGCCGGTGGCCCACAGGGCGTTGCGGCAGTGCGGGGCGTCCTCGTGGTCCTCGGCGACGGTGGACGTCCAGTTCTGCACGTTGGTGACCTTGGCGGTGACCCGGACGCCGACGTCGTCCATGGCCCGGCACAGGCGGGCGTTGCCGTGGCCGTCGATGGCGTCGAAGACCAGGTCGGCGCCCTGCTGTTTCAGGTCGGCGGCCACCGCTCGGAAGTTGGGCAGCGCGAAGTCGACCCGCTCGGTGACCACCTCGTAGCCCTCGGCCTTCAGGCCGCGTTCGACGAGGCGGGCGTAGGCGGCGGACGCGGACTGGTTGTAGGAGACGACGGCGGCCGTACGGGCGCCGTGCTCGCGCTTGAAGTAGCGGTAGACCTCGGTGCCGCCGTACAGCTTGCCGTCCCAGCCGGGGGTGCCGTTCCTGGGCGCCTCGCTGCCGTAGACGCCGTAGAGGTGCGGATAGGTGTCGTAGGCGGCGCCGATGGGCTGGCCGCCGACGTCGGGGACGCCCGCGCGGGAGACGCGGGGGGCGCCCGCGTAGTCCAGGGCGGTGGTGGCGACCAGGGCGACGACCTTCTCCTCGTCGATCAGCTCGTGCACGCACTCGTTGTTGCCGGCGCCGCTGCCGCCGTCGTCGCACAGCCGCACCTCGACGCGCCGGCCGTCGATGCCGCCGCGCGCGTTGAGCCGGTCGAACCAGGCCTTCGCGCCGTCGCGCGGGCCGGTGAAGGCGCTGCCGCCGACCGGGCTGGTGGCGCTGGTGACGATGCCGACGCGGATCGGCTCGCCGGCGCCCGGGGCGGCCCCGGACTGCCGGTCGTCGTGCTCGAAGTCGCTCTCCGGCAGGCGGCTGCCGCAGGCCGCGGTCAGCGCGAGGAGCACGGCCGCGGCCAGTGCCTCAGCAGCCCGGAACGTCCGGTGGTGAGCCATCGCCGCTCAGCTGCACCAGCGCGCACAGGGACTTGACGGACACCTTCCAGGTGCCGTCGTCGTCGACGGCGACGCCGGAGGCGTCCGGGAGGGCGGTGGCGCCCCTGAGGGTCAGGGTGAACGTCACGTCCGCCTCGGTCGGTGAGATGAACGCGATCTCGGTGACCTCCGCCTTCACCTGTCCGACGCGGTTGTCACCGCTGAACGCCTCGAGCACCGGTCCCAGCAGCTCGCCGTTCTGCAGGAGCTTCTTCTTCTCGTCCACCGGGGTTTCGGGGTCGAAGAACTTCTCCCAGTTCTGCCGGATCTCCTGCTCGGCCGCCGCCTGGTTCGCGGGCGCGCTGCCCGGTGCGCTCGTCGTCCGGTCCGCCGGCGGCGTGGAAGGCTCGCCGCCACCGCCGTCGCCGCCGCACGCCGCGAGTCCCGGCGCCAGGACCAGGAACAGGGCGGCGGCCAGCGCCGTGCCCCGTCCCGCCGTCCGTGGGCCGCGCCCCGCCCTCGCGTTCCCCCGCCCGATGTCATTGCCGAGAACCATCTGGCTCACCAATCGGGTGTCGGTCCGGACCCTGTACGTCCGGTGCTTTCAGGGTCGGCCTCCAAGGGGCATAGTGCAAACCATGCGGACAGCCCGGCAGCGGATCGCGCACCCCGTCCTCTGGGCGGGCCGGCTCGCGCTCGCCGCCGGCGCGGTGCTGTGCGTCATCGGCTGGTACGGCGTCTCGGGCGAGCGTCACGCCGAACGGCAGCTGCCCTACCTGGCTTCCGGCACCATTCCCGGAGCCGCGTTGATCGTCGCCGGGGCGGTGCTGCTCGCCCACGGCCGGGGCGCGAGCGCCGCCACCCGTGCGGAGGAGCCGTACGGCCTGTCTGCCGGTGATCCGGGCCGGCCGGCCGACGGGCCGGTGGCCGTCGGCGGGGAGATGCTGATGGTGCCGGGCGGGACCCTGTGGCACCGCGCGGACTGCCCGCTGGTCGCGGGGAAGGCGGAGGCGGTTCCGGTGGACGAGAAACTGGTCGCGGGCGGTGGGCTGGGGCCCTGCCCGATCTGCGAACCCGCCGAAGAGACCGGCTGAAGCCTCGCCGATGTCCTCGCTGACGTACGACCTCACCCTGGCCGGACTGTCGGTCGGCGCCGCGGCGGCGCTCACCGGGATCGGCCTGATCGTGACGTACCGGGCGACCGGGGTGCTGAACTTCGCGCACGGCGCGATCGCGATGGTGTGCGCCTATGTGCTGCGCGGCCTGGTGGTCGACCGGGGCTGGCCGCTGTGGTGGGCCGCCGCGCTGACGCTGCTGGTGGTGGCGCCGGGGATCGGGGTGGTGCTGGAGCGGTTCGTGTTCCGGCCGCTGTCCGTGCGGGGCGGCGATCCGGCGCGGACGCTGGTGGCGTCCCTCGGGGTGTTCGTGCTGCTGGTGGGCGGGGCGGCGCTGGTGTGGGGGCAGGGGGCGCGGGACGACGCGCCGGTGCTGGTGGCGGCGGAGCCGTGGGGACAGCTGGCGGTGGTGGCGGTGCTGGCCGCGGGGGTCGGGGCGGTGATCCGCCGGACGCGGTTCGGGCGGGAGCTGCGGGCCGTCGTGGACGACCGCCGGCTGGCCGTGCTCGCCGGTGTGGACGCGGACCGGGTGGCGGCGGCGGGCTGGGCGTTCGGTTCGTTCACGGCCGGTCTGACCGGCGTGCTGCTGGCGCCGTACGTGCGGCTCGACCCGTACGGGCTGCCGCTGCTCGTGATGGAGGTGGTGGCGGTCGCGGTCGCCGCGCGGATGCGCGGCCTGACGGTGGCGGTGGTCGTCGCGCTCGGCGTCGGGGTGGCGCAGAGCCAGCTGACGCGGCTGCACCCGTCCGGGTGGGGCGAGCCGTTGCTGCAGGCGGTCGGCGCCAACCTCTTCGTCGTGGCGCTGCTGGTCGCCACCCTCGTGCTGCCCGGAGTCGGCACGCGCGACGCGCCGCCGCGCCCCGTCACCGCGCGGGCGTCCGCTCCCCCGGGCGCCTGGCTCGTGGCCGGGGTGCTGTTCCTGCTGCCGCTGGGCTTCGCCGGGCGCGATCTGCACACGGCGGTGCAGGTGCCGGCGCTCGGGGTGGTGCTGCTGTCGCTGGTGGTCGTCACCGGCCGGGGCGGGCAGATCTCGCTCGGGCAGGCGGCGTACGCGGGTCTGGGCGCCCTTTTCACGGCGCTGCTGGCGGCCGGCCGCTTCCCCGGCCTGCCCCGGCTGCCGGAACTGGCCGCGCTCGCGGTGGCGGTCGTGCTGGTCGCTCCGCTGGGCGTGCTGACCGGCTGGCCGGCGATCGGCCGCCGGGGGCTCGCGCTGGCGCTGGCGACGTTCGCGGTGGGCGTCGGGGTGAGCCGGTTCGTCTTCGACCAGCCGTACGCCACGTCCGGACTGTCCCTGGGCCGCCCGGCGGGCTTCGACGGCGACCGGGCGTACTACGTCCTGGAACTGGTCCTCCTGGCGGGCGCGCTCCTCGCGGCCCGGGCCCTGCGCCGGGGCCGCACGGGCCGCGCCCTGGCGGCGGTGCGTGACCACGAGGCGGGGGCACGGGCGGCGGGCGTGCGCGTGCCGTCGCTGAAACTCCTCGCGTTCGTCTCCGGCGCCGCGCTGGCCGCGCTCGGCGGGGGCATGCTCGGCATGGGGCTGCGCGCCTTCGACCCTGCCGCGTACGACCCCGTGCGGGGCCTGCTGTGGTTCGCCGCGGTGGTGGTCCTGGGCGCCGACAGCGCCCTGGGCGCCCTCCTCGCGGCGGCCCTCCTGGTCGGCCTGGACGCGGGCACGCGCGGGGGCGTGGCAGCGGCGGTGATCGGCGTCCTGGCGGTCCTGTCCGGCCGCTTCCCGGACGGCCCCCACGAGGCCCTGCGCGACGCGGCGAACCGGCTCCGCGTCCGGTTCCGCCCGGCACCGGCCCCCTCGGCCGCACGCCGTCGTGCCCGCCCGTACCCTCCGGGACCGCCGCCAGGGCCGCCCCGGGTCCCGGCGGGCGCGACGGCGACGGGCGCCGGGCCGGGCCCGGGCGCCCGGGCCGGCGCACAGGGCACCGGCTTCCGGACCGGGATGCCGGAACGGACCGCCACCCGGACCGGCGAGCCGGGCACGGAGGCCCTCGGCCGCCCCGCAGCCACCGGTGGACCGCGAGCGTCGGCGGGCCGGCCTGCCGACGGCCCGGCACGACGGCGGGACGGCACAGAAGCCACCGAGGACGAACGCCCCGCCGGACGGCCGCCGGGGCACCCGCGCGAAGGAGAACCGGCCGCCGAGGGGCCACCGGGCCACGAGCCCGCACGACGGCGGAACGGCACGGGCCGGGAGACCACCGAGGACGAACGCCCCACCGGGCGGGCCCGGGAACTGCCCGGCCGGGGGGCGCCGCCCGCCCCGGCGCGCCGCTCCGCGGAGCCGCACGCGCCCCACCGGCCCCCGGCGCCGGGCGCCCCCGCGCCGGTGCGTGGGGGCGGGGGCGAGGCCCCGGTGGGGCGTCGGCACGCCGAACCCCCCGCACCGGCCCCCGGCCCCCCGGTGCTCGCCGCCCGCGGTCTGCGTGTCCGGTACGGCGGGTTCACCGCGCTGGACGGGGTGGACCTGGACGTCCCGGCCGGGCGGGTGACCGCCGTCGTCGGACCCAACGGCGCCGGGAAGAGCACGCTGTTCCACTGTCTGGCGGGGACCCTGCGCCCCGCGCGGGGGTCGGTCTCGCTCGGCGGGCGGGACATCACGCGGCGGCCCGCGCACGCCCGCACCCGGCTCGGGATCGCGCGGACGTTCCAGCAACTGGCGGTCTTCCCGACGCTGACCGTCGCCGAGAACGTGCGCGTCGGCGCCGAGCAGGGCCGGCTGCCCGATCCCGGCGCGGTGGAGCGGACGCTGCGGCTCCTCGGGCTCGACGGGCCGATGCGGGCGCGGCCCGCCGCCGGGCTGCCCACCGGGACGCTGCGCCGGGTGGAACTCGCGCGGGCCCTCGCCGCCGCCCCGCGCGTGCTGCTGCTCGACGAACCCGCCGCCGGTCTCGACACCGCCGAGGTCACCGCGCTGGCCCGGGTCCTGGGGGCGCTGGCCGCCGACGGCATGGCGCTCCTGGTCGTCGAGCACGATCTCGACCTGGTCGCCGGCCTCGCCGACGTCGTGCACGTGATGGCGGCGGGCCGGGTCGTCGCCTCCGGGCCGCCCGGGAACGTCCTGGACGCCCTCGGGGAGGCGGCCGGCCCGTGACCACCATCGCCCTGCGCCACGCGCGCGTGCGCCACGGCCCCCTGGAGGCCCTGCACGGCGTCACCCTCGTCGCGCCCGGCCCCGGCCTCACCGTGCTGCTGGGCCGCAACGGCTCCGGCCGTACGACCGCCCTGCGCGCGCTGGCCGGCGACGTGCCGCTGTCCGGCGGGGCCGTGGTGTGGGACGGGCTGGACGTGACCGGCGTACCGGCGTACGAGCGGGCCCGGCGCGGGCTGTGCCTGGTGCCGGAGCGGCGGGCGGTGTTCGGTTCCCTCACCGTGCGGGAGAACCTCGCCCTCGCCCTCCCCGACCCCGCTCGCGCCCTCGACGCCTACCCGCGGCTGCGGCCGCTGCTGGAGCGCCGGGCCGGCACGCTCTCCGGGGGCGAGCAGCGGATGCTGGCCCTGTGCCGGGCGCTGGCGCCGCGCGTGCGCGTGGCGCTCGTCGACGAGCCCGCCCAGGGCATGTCGCCGGCGGTCGCGGCCCGTACGTACGCGCTGCTGGCCGCGCTCGACGCGTGCGTGGTCGTCGCCGAGCAGCGGCTGCCGCCCGCCCTGCACGGCCGGCCCGCCTTCGTGTACGTGCTGCGCCGGGGCGCGGTGGTGTTCGCCGGCGAGGCCGGCGAACTCGGCCGGTCCGCCTCCGCGCGGCGGCCGTAGGCCCCGTCCGGGGCCGGCCGGACGGGGCCCGTGTCCCGGGCGGGGGGCGGCTCAGACGTCGAGGCGCTGCCCGGGCACGATCACGTCGGGGTCCCCGCCGATGACGGACCGGTTGGCCTCGTACAGGCGCTGCCAGCTCGTGCCGTACCGCGCGGCGATCCCGCTCAGCGTGTCGCCCGCGCGGACGGTGTGGTCGCCGCGGGACGCGCCCCGGTCCGTGTGCCCGGACGGTGCCGGGGTCCTGGCCGGCTCCGACGGTTTCGACTGCTTCGGCTGCTCCGACGGGGTTCGCTCCGCGGTCACCGGGTCCGCGGCGGGTGCGTTCCCGGCCGCTCCCGCGCGTGCCGAGCAGGTCGGCCAGGCGCCCCAGCCCTGGGCGCGCTGCACCTTCGTGGCGATCGCGATCTGCTGGGACCTGGTGGCCCGGTCGGCCGTCGGCGCGTGGGCCGTGCCGCCGTAGGCGCGCCAGGTGGCGGCGGAGAACTGCAGCCCGCCGTAGTAGCCGTTGCCGGTGTTGATGTGCCAGTCGCCGCCGCTCTCGCACTGGGCGATGCGGTCCCACACTCCGCCGTCCGCCGCCGTGGCGGTCCCGGCCGCGGCGAGCAGTCCGAGGGGCGCGAGCAGTGCCGCGCCGGCCAGAACGGCCGCCGTACGGGCCGTGCGGACGTGGTCGCGGGTGTTGTCGGCACATGCGGACATACAAGTCCTTCCCGAAGGACTCGGGGTCCCCGAGGCGGAGCGCCGCCCACCGCGTCATGGGACGCGTGGGCCGCGCTCGCCCCGTCCGCCTCCGGGTCGTGCGGTGGTGCCGTGCGGTGTGGTCGGCGGACGTACCCGAGCGGTGCTCGTTGCACACGGCGGAGGAATCTAAGGAGCCCCCGGCGCCGGGATCAACCAACGCCCCGTCGCACCAGGCCAGTTGCCCCTTACCTCGAGTAGCGGCGATTTTCGGCCACCCATTTCATTCCCTGATTTCGGGATTTGTCGACCAGCACACGGGGCACCCTGTGAGCCACTTCACCCCTTCAACGGCACTGCGACAGCGAGGAGTTGACGATGAGTGGCCGGTTCCGCGCCGAGCGTGACCGTGCGCGCTGGATGGTTCGATTCCGTTCGCCCTGGGGCGTGACTACCGCCACAGATCGCCCGTTGTCTTCTGCATGAGCCGGGGACCCACCCGGACCACGGGCCGGGAGCCACCCGGCCTCGCCACGCACCGCATCCCGAGGGAGCCACCCGTGCCGCGCATGCTCGACGTCAGCGACGAGGTACGCGCCGAGATCGGCGACGAAGAAGCAGCCCGCCTGCTCGCCGGGGAGTCCGCCCCGGGCAGTTACGACTGCACCTCCTGCCGCACCCCGGGCGACCCGGAGCAGGAGCGCACCAGCACCGTCCTGTTCATCGGGGACGAGACCGCCGTCCTCGCCTTCGCCCACGCCGGCTGCCTGCCCTCGCAGGTCGTCCAGGTCACCGAGGAACAGCTCCAGGGAGCCGTGCGGGCCATCGGCGGCGACACCGGGGAACCGGCGTCCGCGCAGGCCGCCCCCGAACAGGCCGTGCTCGGAGTGACCAGCGGACTGGTCCTGATCTCCGGGGAGTTGCACCCGGCGCTGGTCGTGGAGCCGACCGCGCCGGTCGCACGGCCCGGTTCGCCCGGGGCCGGCGACGACTTCCTGCCGCTCCTCATCGAGCAGGGCTTCATGCCCCTGACCGAGCTGTCGGCCGTACCGCCGGCGCTGCACGGCTGGTCGGTCCTGCTCGCCGCGGGGCAGCTGCACGCCGTGCTCCAGCCGAACCCCCACGGCGGCCGTCCGGTGGCCTGGTGGCAGGCGCACCAGCCGCTCCAGGTCACCGACGGCTGGCGGTCGGCCGCCAACAAGCACCAGCAGGTGCTGATGTTCGCGGCCCCGGTCGGCTCGATCGGCCGCCAGCCGCGCGAGGACCTGCTGCGCGACGCGCTGGACAAGGCGGCGGCGAACGGGAAGCTCGTCGCCGCGGCACTCCCCCTCGCCGGCCTCTGACCGACTCCGCCGGCGCCCGGCCGGCACCCGACGGAACACCGACGGCGAATGCCGCAAAAGAGCCGCATCCCTTACGGCACGGGGTCGTTTGGACATACGTGCACGCATACGACGTTCCCCGCCGCCAGTCCCTCGCCTCGGTCCCCGCACCCGTGCGCCCGGCGCAGGGCTCCCGGAGCGGCCTCTCGGCCACGCCGATCTACGACGCCCTCTACACCGAGTACGTCAAGTCCTTCCGTTCGCTGCCGGGTGACCGCAGCGGCGAGGAGGAACTGGGCTTCACCGCCTTCGGGAACATCCCGCGCAGTACGGACTCGTACGGCGGCCACGGCTCGAGCACGTTCGGCGCCTCCCTCGTGAGCGTCGGCCGCCAGGGCACCGGACCGCAGTGGCAGCGGGTCGGCACGGTCGGCCGGCCCGCCTCCGGGATGCACCACGTGCCGGCCGGACTGCCGCCGGCCCCGCGCAGGGGCGCCTGACCCGGGCGCGGCGAAGGGGCGGCCCCACCGGGACCGCCCCTTCGTCATGTCTGCCGTCGGCTACTTCTTCTTGTTGCCGCGCTTCTCCCGCACCCGCACGGAGATGTGGATCGGCGTCCCCTCGAAGCCGAACTCCTCCCGCAGCCGGCGCTCGATGAACCGCCGGTAGCCGGCCTCGATGAAGCCGGAGGCGAACAGCACGAACCGCGGCGGCTTGGTGCCGGCCTGGGTGCCGAACAGGATGCGCGGCTGCTTGCCGCCCCGCACGGGGTGCGGGTGGGCGGCGACCAGCTCGCCGAGGAAGGCGTTCAGCCTGCCCGTCGGGACCCGGGTCTCCCAGCCCTCCAGGGCCGTCTCGATGGCCGGGACCAGCTTCTCCATGTGCCGGCCGGTGCGGGCCGAGACGTTCACCCGGGGCGCCCACGCCACCTGACCGAGCTCGGTCTCGATCTCTCGCTCCAGGTAGTAGCGGCGCTCCTCGTCGAGGGTGTCCCACTTGTTGAACGCGAGGACGAGGGCCCGGCCCGCCTCCACGGCCATGGTGACGATCCGCTGGTCCTGCACCGAGATGGAGTCGGCGGCGTCGATGAGGACGACGGCCACCTCCGCCTTCTCGACGGCGGCGGCGGTGCGCAGCGAGGCGTAGTAGTCGGCGCCCTGCTGGAGGTGGACGCGCTTGCGGATGCCCGCCGTGTCGACGAACTTCCACGTCTTGCCGCCGAGTTCGATCATCTCGTCGACCGGGTCACGGGTGGTGCCGGCGAGTTCGTTGACGACGACCCGCTCCTCGCCCGCGACCTTGTTCAGCAGCGAGGACTTGCCGACGTTGGGACGGCCGATCAGGGCGATGCGGCGCGGGCCGCCGACCGCGGTGCCGAAGGTCTGCGCCGGGGCCTCGGGCAGGGCCTCCAGGACCTGGTCCAGCATGTCGCCGGTGCCGCGGCCGTGCAGCGCGGAGACCGGGTGCGGCTCACCGAGGCCCAGGGACCACAGGTAGGACGCGTCGGCCTCGCCGCTCGGGCCGTCCACCTTGTTGGCGCACAGCACGACCGGCTTGCCGGCCTTGCGCAGCAGCCGGACGACGGCCTCGTCGGTGTCGGTGGCGCCGACCTTGGCGTCGACGACGAAGACGACCGCGTCGGCGGCCTCGATGGCGTACTCGGCCTGGGCGGCCACGGAGGCGTCGATGCCGAGGACGTCCTGCTCCCAGCCGCCGGTGTCGACGACCTTGAAGCGGCGGCCCGCCCACTCGGCCTCGTAGGTGACGCGGTCGCGGGTGACGCCCGGCTTGTCCTCGACGACCGCCTCACGGCGGCCGATGATGCGGTTCACCAGGGTCGACTTGCCGACATTGGGACGGCCGACGACGGCGAGCACGGGCAGCGGACCGTGGCCCGCCGCCTCGAGGGCGCCCTCGACGTCCTCGAGGTCGAAGCCCTCCTCCGCGGCGAGCTCCATGAACTCCGCGAACTCGGCATCGCCCAGCGCCCCGTGGTCGTGCTCGTGCGCACCCTCGTACGCGTCCGAGCCGTCGGGCTGGATGTGGTCGTTCATGAAGTCCGTACCTCTGCGTTCATCGTGGTGATCGGTGGAACGCCCCGTGCACGGGGCTGATCCACTACTCAGTGTCGCCTAGCGCCCGGTGAGGCGCCTGGCGTTTTCCAGGTGCGCGGTGAGCTGCTTCTGGATGCGCTCGGTCGCCTCGTCCAGCGCCTTGCGCGTACGTCTGCCGCTGCCGTCACCGGCGTCGAAGGGGTCGCCGAAGACGACGTCGACGCGGGAGCGCAGCGGAGGCAGTGCCTTTATCAACCGTCCCGACCGCTCGGAACTTCCCAGGACGGCGACCGGCACGATCGGCGCGCCGCTGCGGACGGCGAAGTACGCGAGCCCCGCGCGGAGCGCGGCGAAGTCGCCCTCGCCCCGGGTGCCCTCGGGGAAGATGCCGAGGACGCCGCCCTGCTCCAGCACGCCCAGCGCCCGGGAGATCGCCGTGCGGTCGGTGCTGTGCCGGTCCACCTTCAGCTGGCCGATGCCGGTCAGGAACGGGTCGAGCGGGCCGACGAACGCCTCCTTCTTGATCAGGAAGTGCGTCGGCCGGGGCGCCACGCCCATGACCATGGGGCCGTCGACGTTGTGGGAGTGGTTCACGGCGAAGATCACCGGGCCGGCCGCGGGCACCCGCCAGGCGCCCAGCACACGCGGCTTGAACAGCCCGTACATCAGGCCGACGCCGATGCGCCGGCCGACCTCGGCGCCGCGCACCGATGGTACGTCGGTCACTTCCCGGCCCGCTTCTCCTCGACGAGGGTGACGACACACTCGATGACCTGCTGGAGCGTGAGGTCGGTGGTGTCCACCTCGATCGCGTCGTCGGCCTTGGCCAGCGGGGAGGTCTTGCGGCCGGCGTCGGCCGCGTCCCGCTTGATCAGGGCCTCGCGGGTGGTGTGCAGGTCGGCGCCCTTGAGCTCGCCGCTGCGGCGGGCGGCCCGGGCCTCCGCGCTGGCGGTGAGGAAGATCTTGAGGTCGGCGTCGGGCAGCACGGTGGTGCCGATGTCGCGGCCCTCGACGACGATGCCGGTGACGGCGGAGGCGGCGATGGACCGCTGCAGCTCGGTGATCCGGGTCCGCACCTCGGGGACCGCGGAGACCGCGGAGACCTTGGAGGTGACGTCCTGTCCGCGGATCGGGCCGGCCACGTCGACGCCGTCGACGGTGATCGTCGGGTCCTGGGGAGCCGTACCGGAGACGATCTCGGGCTTGCCGGCGACGGCGGCGATCGCGGAGGGGTCGTCTATGTCGATGCCGTTGGTCACCATCCACCAGGTGATGGCCCGGTACTGGGCGCCGGTGTCCAGGTAGCTCAGGCCGAGCTGCGCCGCCACGGCCTTCGACGTGCTCGACTTGCCCGTGCCGGAGGGGCCGTCGATGGCGACAATCACGGGCTGGGCGGCGCCGTTTTCCACGGGGGAACACCTTCCTGGTGCGGTGGAGTGGTGTGTGCGGGGCGCGGACACGCCCCGCACCAGGTTACCGGCCTCCCGGAACCCTTCCGACAAGCGGACGATCCGGCCCTTCGGGGGGGGGAAGGACCGCCTCCGGGCCTTCCCCGCCCCGGTCCGTCACTGCCGGATCGCCCAGCCCCGCTCCCGCAGCCCCGCCGTGAGGACGGGGGCCGCCTTGGGCTCCACCATGAGCTGGACCAGACCGGCCTGCTGTCCGGTGGCGTGCTCGATGCGGACGTCCTCGATGTTGACGCCGGCGCGCTCGGCGTCCGCGAAGATGCGGGCCAGCTGGCCGGGCTGGTCGTCGATGAGCACCGGCACGGTCTCGTAGACGCGCGGCGCGGAGCCGTGCTTGCCGGGGACGCGGACCTGGCCGGCGTTGCCGCGGCGCAGCACGTCCTCGATGCCGGTGCTGCCCTCGCGGCGCTTGTCCTCGTCGGAGGACTGCAGCGCGCGCAGGGCGCGCACGGTCTCCTCCAGGTCGGCGGCGACGTCCGTGAGCAGGTCGGCGACCGGCCCGGGGTTCGCGGAGAGGATGTCGATCCACATCCGGGGGTCGGAGGCGGCGATCCGGGTCA
The DNA here is from genome assembly GCF_040646935.1 of Streptomyces sp. NPDC044984. Taxonomy (NCBI): domain Bacteria; kingdom Bacillati; phylum Actinomycetota; class Actinomycetes; order Kitasatosporales; family Streptomycetaceae; genus Streptomyces; species Streptomyces sp. NPDC044984. The sequence continues at coordinate 33,305 of NZ_JBEZBE010000042.1, read as the reverse complement.
CGTCCCGGATGCCCTGCCCGCACAGTCGTACGGCGGCCTCCTCGGCGTGCTCCAGGCGTGCGGCGACCATGCTGGACACCAGGTGCGGCATGTGGGAGACGAGGGCCACGGCCCGGTCGTGGGCGTCGGCGTCCATGACGACGGGCACGGCCCTGCAGTGCGAGACCAGCTCCAGGGCGAGGTTCAGCACCTCGGTGTCGGTGTCCCGGGTCGGGGTGAGCACCCAGGGGCGCCCCTCGAAGAGGTCCCCGGTGGCGGCCAGCGGACCGGACCGCTCGCGGCCGGACATCGGGTGGGTGCCGATGTACGGGGCCAGGTCGAGCCCGCGCTCCTGGAGCTCGCGGCGCGGTCCGCCCTTGACGCTGGCGACGTCGACGTAGCCGCGTGCCGCACCGCGCCGCATCGCGTCGGCGAGCACGTCGGCCACGTGGGCGGGCGGGGCGGCGACGATCGCCAGGTCGACCGGCCCGTCGGGCGTCTCGTCCGTGCCGGCGCCCAGCGCGGCGGCCGTACGGGCCTGCTCCGGGTCGTGGTCGGCGAGGTGGACGGCGACGCCCCGCTGGGACAGGGCGAGGGCGGCGGACGTGCCGATCAGTCCGGTGCCGATGACGAGTGCGGTCCTCATTGGGCGATGTCCTTGCGCAGGGCGGCCGCCGCGCCGAGGTAGACGTGCGCGACGTCGGCGCGGGGCCGGTCGGAGTCGATGTGCGCGAGGACTCGGACGACGCGGGGCATGGCGCCCTCGATGTCCAGTTCCTGGGCGCAGATCAGGGGGACGTCGACGATGCCGAGCTTGCGGGCGGCGGCGGCCGGGAAGTCGCTGTGCAGGTCGGGCGTGGCCGTGAACCAGAGGCTGATCAGGTCGTCGGTGTGCAGGCTGTTGCGCTCCAGGATCGCGGTGAGCAGCGCGCCGACCCGCTCCTCCATGTGACCGGCCTCGTCCCGCTCCAACTGGACGGCCCCCCGGACCGCGCGTACCGCCACGACGATGCTCCTTGCTGCTGACGTGCGTGTCTGCTGTTCGGTCGTCCAGCGTAGTCAGCCCGCGCGGGGGGCGGTGCCGGATGCCCGCACCCTGAGACGGGTGATACGCGCGGTTTGCGACGCTTTGTCGTAGGTTGCTTCTCGTTCGGCACATTCGGTGTCAGGATGCGGGAACCGCGACCTCCGGGAGTGATGACATGACCCCTCGTGCGACGCGCCGCACGGTTCTTCTCGCGACGGGCGCGGCGGCGCTGGCCGCCGGCTGCGGCTCGGACGGCGGGAACGGCTCGGACGGCAGGGACGGCGACGGGGACGGCGCCCCGCCGGAGACCGCCGGGCAGGAGCTGATCTCGACCGCCGACGTCCCGGTGGGCGGGGGCACGGTCCTCGCGGACGAGAAGATCGTGGTCACCCAGCCCGAGGAGGGCGGCTTCAAGGCCTTCTCGGCGATCTGCACCCACCAGGGCTGTGTCGTGGCCGACGTCGCGGACGGCACGATCAACTGCGCTTGTCACGGCAGCCGGTTCAGGATCGCCGACGGCTCGGTGGAGCGGGGCCCCGCGGCCCGGCCCCTGCCCGAGGAGCCGATCACGGTGGAGGGAAATTCGATCCGCCGGGCGTGATCCACCGCGTACGCTCCCGGGCATGCGCCCCGAGACCCTGGTCGGCGACCACACTATCTACGCCTGCGTCATGGGCTCGCGCGCCTTCGGTCTGGCCACCGAGGGCAGCGACACCGACCGCCGGGGCGTCTTCCTCGCGCCCACGCCGCTGTTCTGGCGCTTCGAGAAGCCGCCGACGCACGTCGAGGGCCCGGCCGAGGAGCAGTTCAGCTGGGAGCTGGAACGCTTCTGCGAGCTGGCCCTGCGCGCCAACCCCAACATCCTGGAGTGCCTGCACTCCCCGTTGGTGGAGTACGCCGACGCCACCGGCCGCGAACTGCTGTCCCTGCGCGGGGCGTTCCTCTCCCGCGGGGTCCACGAGACCTTCACGCGGTACGCCCACGGCCAGCGCCGCAAGCTGGAGGCGGACGTCCGCGCGCACGGCGCCCCGCGCTGGAAGCACGCGATGCACCTGCTCCGCCTGCTGATCAGCGCCCGCGACCTGCTCCGCACGGGCGTCCTCACGATCGACGTGGGCGAGGACCGCGAGTCCCTGCTCGCGGTGAAGCGGGGCGAGGTGTCCTGGTCCGAGGTGGAGTCCCGGATGACCCGGCTGGCGGAGGAGGGCGCGGAGGCCGCCCGGCGCAGTCCGCTGCCCGAGGAGCCGGACCGCCGCCGGGTGGAGGACTTCCTCGTCCGCGCCCGCCGCGCCTCAGCCCTCCAGCCTGATCCGTACGACGAGGTCGTGCAGGGCGTCGTACGCGGTGGGGGCGTCGGGCAGGGCTGACGCGGCCTGCGCCTCGTCCAGCACGCCGTGCAGCCGCTCCACGTCGGCCCGCACGCGTGCGTGGTCGACGGCGGCGTCCCCGTGCTCGCGCTCCGCCTTGGCGGCGATCAGCTCCGGCAGGTGGTCCGGGGCGGCGTCGACCTCCCCGGCGAGGGTGGGCAGATGGGGCTGCACCTCGCCGGAGCGCATCAGGTGGATGCCGGTGAGCAGCACCCGGAAGGTGTAGAGCAGCGGTTTGAGTTCGCCGGTCCTCTCGAACAGCCGCCACTGGGTCTGCGCGAATCCCCGGTAGTGGTGGGCGTGGTGGCTGGTGAGGACAGCGGGGGCGAGCGCGGCCAGTTCGCGGTGGGCGTCGGTGGTGTGCACGACCAGCGGGGACAGCAGCTGCTCCAGCACATAGCCGTTGCGCCGCAGCATCAGGCGGACGAACTTGCGCAGGTCGTGCGTGACCAGGTCCATCTCGACGCCGTCCCTGACCCACATCCGGGACCGGGTCTCGTCCGGCTCGCGCAGCCCGACGAGGTCGGCGGCGGGCAGCAGGTGCACGCCCCGCAGGTCCACGTCGGAGTCGCGGGACGGGAAGCCGTACAGGTGCGCGCCGGAGACGGTGGCGAACAGCACCGGGTCGGGCTGTTCGGCGATCACCGGGCTCAGGTCGAGGTCCAGGGCGTCGGTCATGGCTCAAGCGTCCCAGAGCGTGCCCAGCGCCAGCAGCTCACCCCGGTACTCGATGCGGTCGGCCCAGCCGGCCGGCCAGGCGTCCGCGCCCAGGTACGCGCCGGCGAAGGCGCCCGTGAGGCAGGCGATGGAGTCGGAGTCGCCCGCGGTGCAGGCGGCCCGGCGCAGGGCGGTGAGGGGTTCGTCGACGAAGAGGAGGAAGCAGAGCAGACCGGTCGCCAGGGCCTCCTCGGCGATCCAGCCCTCCCCCGTGGCCAGGCACGGGTCGGTCTCGGGCGAGACGGTGCGTACGGCGTCCCGGAGGCGCTCCAGGACCTCCAGGCACTCGTCCCAGCCGCGCGCGATGAAGTGCTCGGGGGTGGGGTCCTGGGCGCGGGTCCACAGGTCGCCGAGCCAGGACTCGTGGTAGCGGGTGCGGTTGTCGTAGGCGTAGGAACGCAAGCGTCCGATCAGGCCGGTCGGCTCGGCGCCCTCCGCCAGCAGCCGTACGGCGTGCGCGGTGAGGTCGGAGGCGGCGAGCGCGGTGGGGTGGCCGTGGGTGAGGGCCGACTGCAACTGGGCGGCGCCCGCGCGTTGTTCGTCGGTCAGGCCCGGGGCCAGGCCCATGGGGGCGACGCGCATGTTGGCGCCGCAGCCCTTGGAGCCGATCTGGCTGGCGTCCTGCCAGGGCCGGTCCTCGCGGGCCAGCAGGTGGCAGGCCTTGAGACAGGTGTTGCCGGGGGCGCGGTTGTTCTCGGGCGAGCGGTACCACTCCACGAACTCCTCGCGCACCGGCCGCTCCAGCCGCTTCGGGGTGAGCGGCCCGCGGTCCATGGCCGTCCGCAGCCCCCGCCCGAGCGCGAGGGTCATCTGGGTGTCGTCCGTGACGATCGCAGGCTTCGGCAGGTCCATCTCGCGCCAGGGCCCGAGCTTCGCGAGGATCGACGGCACGTCGTTGAACTCGGTCGGGAAGCCCAGCGCGTCCCCGAGGGCGAGTCCGGTGAGCGCTCCCGTGGCGGCGCGCTTGGTGACGGTGGTCGTGGTCGTGGTCATGCGGGGCGTCCTTCCGGGGTCGGCCGGAGCAGCGGCGGGTGGAGGGCGGTGGCGGTGCCCGCGCGGTAGAGGGCGGCGGGTTTGCCCCGGCCGCCGGTGAGGCGCGCGGCGCCGGGGACGGCTTCGACGAAGCCCGGGGTGGCGAGCACCTTGCGCCGGAAGTTGGGCCGGTCGAGGGCGGTGCCCCACACGGTCTCGTAGACCTGCTGCAGCTCCCCGAGGGTGAACTCGGGCGGGCAGAAGGCGGTGGCGAGGCAGGTGTACTCGAGCTTGGCGCCGACGCGTTCCCGCGCGTCGGCCAGGATCCTGTCGTGGTCGAAGGCGAGCTCCCGCGCGGAGTCGTACGGCGTCCAGCGGGCCTGCGCCGCGTCGCTGCCGCCGTGCGCCTCGGGGGCGTCGGGCAGGAGGGCGGCGAAGGCGACGGAGACGACCCGCATGCGGGGGTCGCGGCCGGGTTCGCTGTAGGTCCGCAGCTGCTCCAGATGCGGTCCGGACACGTCCGTCAGCCCGGTCTCCTCGCCCAGTTCGCGCCGCGCGGCGCTCTCGGCGGACTCGTCCGGCCGGAGGAAGCCGCCGGGCAGCGCCCACCGTCCGGCGTACGGCTCCTGGCCGCGCTCGACGAGCAGCACGTGCAGCGCGCCCGCGCGGAGGGTGAACACGGCGAGGTCGACGGTGACGGCGAAGGGCTCGAAGGCGTACTTGTCGTAGCCGTCCATGACCCGCACCCCTTTAATAGTCGCAGTGACTATTAAAGGGGGTGCGGGTCGGGCGCACAAGCCCTCCGAGGCCGGCAACCCTCGGAGGTCGGCAGCCCCTGGAGGCCGGCAGTCCCTGGAGGCCGGCAGTCCTTAGAGGTCGACCTCCTGCATCAGCATCCCGACCTCGGTGTTCGACAACCGCCGCAGCCATCCCGACTTCTGGTCGCCCAGGGTGATCGGCCCGAAGGCGGTGCGCACCAGCTTGTCGACCGGGAAACCGGCCTCCGCGAGCATCCGGCGCACGATGTGCTTGCGGCCCTCGTGCAGGGTCACCTCGACGAGGTAGTTCTTGCCGGTCTGCTCGACGACCCGGAAGTGGTCCGCGCGCGCGTAACCGTCCTCCAGCTGGATGCCGTCCTTGAGCCGCTTGCCCAGGTCGCGCGGGATCGGGCCCACGATGGCCGCCAGGTACGTCTTCTTCACGCCGTACTTGGGGTGGGTCAGCCGGTGCGCCAGCTCGCCGTGGTTGGTGAGCAGGATGACGCCCTCGGTCTCGGTGTCGAGCCGGCCGACGTGGAAGAGCCGGGTCTCGCGGTTGGTGACGTAGTCACCGAGGCACTGCCGCCCCTCTGGGTCCTCCATGGTGGAGACGACACCGGCGGGCTTGTTCAGCGAGAAGAACTGGTACGACTGGGTGGCGACGGTCAGGCCGTCGACCTTGACCTCGTCCTTCTCCGGGTCGACCCGCTTGCCCTGCTCGAGGACGATCTCGCCGTTGACCTCGACGCGCGCCTGCTCGATCAGCTCCTCGCAGGCACGCCGGGAGCCGTAGCCCGCGCGGGCGAGCACCTTCTGCAGCCGCTCGCCCTCCTGCTCGGCGCCGGGGAAGGTCTTGGGCAGTTTGACGTCCTTCTTGCCCGCGTACCGCTCGCGGTTGCGCTCCTCGGCCCGCGTCTCGTACTCGCGGGACGTGGCCGGGACCGAGCGCCCCCGCTGCAGGGGCTTCTTCGGCCCGCCCTTGGCGCCTCCGCGGGCCGTGGGGCCGCGGCCCGACTTGGGACCCTCCTGGGTGGCGCCGGGGCCCACGTCGTAGCGCCGCTCCTCCGGGCGCGGCTTCTTCGGACGACCGCCCTGCCTGCCGTCTCGGTTGTTGCCGGCACCGCGGTGATCACCGCGGCCACCGCCGCTCCCGCCGCGGCCGCCGCTGTTGCCACCACGGCTCCCGCCGTTGTTTCCGCTGCTGTTCCTGCCGCTGCTGCTTCGCATCAAAGTTCCGTCTTGTCGTCTGCGTCCTCGGAATCCGGGGCGCCCGGATCGAACGACGGGACCGCTTCCAGCGTCTCGGCCTCGATCGCCTCCGCCTCCGGGAGGAAGGGCGCGAGCTCCGGGAGCTCGTCCAGACCGCGCAGGCCCATCCGCTCCAGGAAGTAGTTCGTCGTCGTGTACAGGATCGCACCTGTTTCGGGTTCCGTGCCCGCCTCCCCGATCAGACCGCGCTGCAGGAGGGTGCGCATCACGCCGTCGCAGTTGACTCCGCGCACGGCGGAGACGCGGCTGCGGCTGACCGGCTGCCGGTAGGCGACGACCGCGAGGGTCTCCAGGGCGGCCTGGGTGAGCCGGGCCTGCTGGCCGTCCAGGACGAAGCCCTCGACGGCGGCGGCGTACTCGGGGCGGGTGTAGAAGCGCCAGCCGCCCGCGACCAGGCGCAGCTCGAAGCCGCGGCCCTGGACGGTGTACTCGTCGGCCAACTCGCGCAGCGCGTCCGCGACCTGGCGCTTCGGGCGCTCCAGTACCTTCGCCAGGTGCTCCTCGGTCGCGGGCTCGTCCACGACCATGAGGACCGCCTCGAGGGCGGGCTTGAGGTCGAGCTCCGCGACGGCGCGCGGCCCCGCGGTGGTCCCGGTCGTCTCCTCGCTCACGGTTTCCTCTCCTCCTCGGGCTGCTCCGGCGGCCGGTCGAACTCGTCGGTGACCGTCGGTGCGGCGTCCCCGTCCCCGCCGGTCCAGCGGACGGTCAGCTCGCCGAGCGCGGTCTCCTGGTCGAGGGCGACGGCCTTCTCGCGGTACAGCTCCAGCAGGGCGAGGAACCGGGCCACGACGGTCAGGGTGTCGTCCGTGTCCCCGACGAGGGCCCGGAAGCTCGCCTCGCCGAGTTCCCTGAGCCGGGCGACGACGATCCCGGCCTGCTCCTGCACGCTGACCAGCGGCGCGTGGATGTGGTCGACGTACACCTGCGGCTCGGGCCTGGGCTGCATCGCCTTGACGGCGAGCCGGGCGAAGCCCTCGGCTCCGATGCTGATGACGACCTCGGGCAGCAGCTCGGCGTGGTGCGGTTCGAGTCCGACGGTACGGGGATAGCGGCGGCCCTCGTCGTCGAGGCGCCGGCTGAAGATGTCGGCGATCTGTTTGTACGCGCGGTACTGCAGCAGCCGCGCGAACAGCAGGTCCCGGGCCTCGAGGAGGGCGAGGTCGGCCTCGTCCTCCACCTCGGCGGCGGGCAGCAGCCGGGCCGCCTTGAGGTCGAGCAGCGTGGCCGCCACGACCAGGAACTCGGTCGTCTCGTCCAGGTCCCAGTCCGGCCCCATGGCCCGGATGTACGCCATGAACTCATCGGTCACCTTGGACAGCGCGACCTCGGTGACGTCCAGCTTGTGCTTCGAGATCAGCTGCAGCAGCAGGTCGAACGGCCCCTCGAAGTTCGCCAGCCGGACCTTGAACCGCCCGTCGTCGTCCTCGCCGGCGTCGATCGCGCCGGTCCCGGCCCCGGACGCCTCCGCCACCGCGGGTCCCGGTGCGCCGGGCACGCCCGCCGTCCCGCCGACGGCCGGGGCGTCCGGCCCCGCCGCCGGGTGCGGCGCACGCGCGGCGGTCTCCACGACCGCCTCCCGCACCGGTGGCGTCCCCTGCTCCAGCGGTGAGGGCCCTCCGGGGAACGTCCCGGCGCCCGCCCGCTCCACGATCGCCGGGCCGGCCTTCGACCCCGCCTCCCCGGGCACGACGGTCCCGTCCTCCGACGCGGCCACCGGCTCCACCGGCGAGGGACGCCTCAGGGGCCCCGGACCCGGCTCCTCCGATCCGGCGACCGTGCCGCCCTCCGGCTCGACCGGGGACGGGACCTCGGCGGAGGACTCGGCGTCCGCCTCCGCCGCGGGCGCCCGCCGCACGGGACCCGGCTCGGCGGCCGGGTCGTCCGGCGGCGCCGTCGGTGCGGCCGGCGCGGGCGCCGGCGGGACCGCTCCCGGGCCCCGGCCCAGGGTGCGGCGGTTCGGCCGGTTGCCGGGGGCGGGTGCGTCGTACGAGGTCATGGCCTCCGCAGGCTACCGCTACCGTCCCCGGAGACGTCGTACGAGGATGCTGGCGTCCCCGCGGCTCTCCAGGTCGGCGAGGACCACGGCGACCGCCTCGCGGACGATCCGGCCCCGGTCCACCGCCAGCCCGTGCTCGCCGCGCAGCACCAGGCGCGCGTGTTCGAGGTCCATCAGCTCCTCGGCGGACACGTACACGGTGATCTTCTCGTCGTGCCGCTCACGGCCGCTGGGCCGCCGCGACGCCGCTCGCCCCCGCTTGCGCTGGGCCGCGCCGTCCTGCGCCGCCTGGCGCCGCCCGGAGCCCGCCGCGTCGCGGTTGCGGGACTCCCCGGCCCCGTCCGGCTCCGCGTCCGCCGCGACGTGCTCCGCGCCCTCGCCGTCGCCGCCCTGCGCGGGCACCGACTGCGGCGCGTCCTCCACGGCGGCCGCCGCCGCGTCGCCCTCCCCCGCGGGTGCGGGGACACGGGCGTCGCCGTTGGCCTGGCGCCTGGGGGTCGACGCCTGGAGCGCCATCCCCCCTGTCGTACGGAAGAGTTCGTCGGCCCCCGGCAGACTCACTCGGCGTGACACCGGGCGAGCACCTCCCTGGCGAGCTGGCGGTAGGCGGCGGCACCGACGGAGTTGGACGCGTACGTGGTGATCGGCTCACCGGCGACCGTGGTCTCCGGGAAGCGGACCGTGCGCCCGATGACCGTGTGGTAGACGTGGTCGTCGAACGCCTCGACCACCCGCGCGAGCACCTCGCGGCTGTGCACCGTGCGCGAGTCGTACATGGTGGCGAGGATGCCGTCGAGCTCCAGGTCGGGGTTGAGCCGCTCCTGGACCTTCTCGATGGTCTCGGTCAGCAGCGCCACACCGCGCAGCGCGAAGAACTCGCACTCCAGCGGCACGATCACCTTGTGCGCTGCGGTCAGCGCGTTGACCGTGAGCAGGCCGAGCGAGGGCTGGCAGTCGATCACGATGTAGTCGTAGTCGTCCATCAGCGGCTTCAGCGCCCGCTGCAGCGTGGACTCGCGCGCGACCTCGCTCACCAGCTGCACCTCGGCCGCCGACAGGTCGATGTTGCTGGGCAGCAGGTCCATGTTGGGGACCGCGGTCTTCAGCAGCACCTCGTCGGCCGCCATGCCCCGCTCCATGAGCAGGTTGTAGACGGTGAGGTCGAGCTCCATCGGGTTGACGCCGAGACCGACCGACAGCGCGCCCTGCGGGTCGAAGTCGACGAGCAGCACCCGGCGTCCGTACTCCGCGAGCGCGGCGCCCAGGTTGATGGTCGACGTGGTCTTGCCGACGCCGCCCTTCTGGTTGCACATCGCGATGATCTTCGCGGGACCGTGGTCGGTCAGCGGACCCGGGATCGGGAAGTACGGCAGCGGGCGCCCGGTCGGGCCGACGCGCTCACGGCGCTGGCGCGCCGCGTCGGGCGCGAGCGTGGCCGCGTACTCGGGATCGGGCTCGTACTCGGCGTCGGGGTCGTAGAAGTGCCCCTCGGGCAGTTCGTCGTAGTCGGCGAAATGGTTGTGGGGCGCGCCACTTCCGTCGCCGGCCATGGCGTTCACGTGATGGCCATCCATGCTCTGGGGTGCTGGTTGAGTCACCACCGAAGTCCGGTGACTCCGGTGGGCTGCGAAGGTGCGCACAGCAACGGAGCCGACAGCAGCGGATCCCGCGGGCCCCTGGTCCGGCGCAGGCATTCCTGGTTGACCACCCCCGGGAGTAAATGTCGACTCATTCACAAGTCGTCTTACCTCCTTGGTGACCAGGAAACTTCTAGACAGGTCAGCGTGGCACCATGCCGACGATTGGCGACTCTATGGCGTGTCGACCGTTCGCAGCAACACAATCCGCCGGACCCGGCCCGATGTGTCGGCAATGAAACATCCCTCTGTCAAGGGCGTACGGCCGTCGCACGGCAGGTTTCACGGGTGTGCGAATCGGGAGAAGGGTTACGTTCGAGGCGAGTTGCCCCGGAACCAGGACGTGACCATACACACATCAGGCCGGACCCCGAGGACAAGGTCCGGCCTGACACGTGACGTTGACGACATATGTTGACGTATCGCCTTCGACGGTCGGCGACTTGGTCGACTTACCGCCTCGGCGGCTCAGCCGAGCAGCGAGGCGAGCTCCACGTGCTCCAGGCCGTGCGCCTCGGCGACCTCCTTGTAAACCACCTTGCCGTCATGCGTGTTGAGGCCCTTCGCGAGCGCGGGGTCGCGGCGCAGTGCCTCCACCCAACCGCGGTCGGCGAGTTCGACGATGTACGGCAGCGTGGCGTTGGTGAGGGCGTAGGTGGAGGTGTTGGGCACCGCGCCGGGCATGTTGGCGACGCAGTAGAACACCGACTCGTGGACCTTGAAGGACGGCTCGGCGTGCGTGGTCGGGTGGGAGTCCTCGAAGCAGCCGCCCTGGTCGATCGCGATGTCGACAAGGACACTTCCGGCCTTCATCCGCGAGACCAGCTCGTTGGTGACCAGCTTCGGGGCCTTGGCGCCGGGGATGAGGACCGCGCCGATCACGAGGTCGGCCTCCAGACAGGCCTTCTCCAGTTCGAAGGCGTTGGAGACGACGGTCTGAATCTTCGTGCCGAAGATCTTGTCCGCCTCGCGGAGCTTGTTGATGTCCTTGTCGAGCAGGGTCACGTGGAAGCCCATGCCGATGGCGATCTGCGCGGCGTTCCAGCCGGAGACGCCGCCGCCGATGACGACGGCCTTGCCGGCCAGCACGCCGGGGACACCGCCGGGCAGCACACCGCGGCCGCCGTTGGCGCGCATCAGGTGGTAGGCGCCGACCTGCGGGGCCAGCCGGCCCGCGACCTCGGACATCGGGGCGAGCAGCGGCAGGGCGCGGCTCGGCAGCTCGACGGTCTCGTAGGCGATCGCGGTGGTGCCGGACTCCAGGAGGGCGTCCGTGCACTCCTTGGACGCGGCCAGGTGCAGGTAGGTGAAGAGGGTCTGGTCCTTGCGCAGGCGGTGGTACTCCTCCGCGACGGGCTCCTTGACCTTCAGCAGCAGGTCGGCGGCGGCCCAGACCTCGTCGGCGGTGTCCAGGATCTGCCCGCCCGCGGCGATGTACTCGCCGTCCGGGATCGAGGAGCCGACACCGGCGCCGCGCTCGATGACGACCTGGTGGCCGTGGCGCACCAGCTCGTGCACGCCGGCGGGGGTGATGGCCACCCGGAACTCGTTGTTCTTGACCTCGCGGGGGATGCCGACCTTCACGTCGATCACGGTCCTTGGCTCAGAGGGTATGGGGGTATCACTGCACATACCCGGGCACACGCGGGCACACCGGGAGAGACCGCAGGAGATGGTGCGGCAGAGCCAGTTTAATGAAGGTGTTCCCGCTGTCTAGCCTTTCATTGCATCAATCTTCGATGGATGAGCTACGGATTTCGCAGGCGTTAGCTCCATGTTCCGGCTCGAAGTCGTCCTCCAGGGCCTCTTCTGCCAGCATGCGCTCGGCCGTGCCCCGGTGCAGCGCGGCCGACGCGGGGTCGCCGAGGCGCTCGAAGGAATCGGCGAGCCGCAGGTGCAGCGCGGCCTGCAGGCGGGTGTCCTCGGCCCGGCACGCCCAGTCCACCGCCTCCTGGCAGGTGCGCAGGGACTCGTCGAGCCGTCCCGCGTACTCCTGCACCCGGGCCAGTTCGCTCAGCGCCCGCGCCTGCGCGGCCACGTCCCCGTGCCTGCGGTGTCCGGCGACGGCCGCGCGCCAGTTGCGCAGCGCCTCGCCGTAGCGGCCGGCGTAGGTGTGGGCGGCGCCGATGCGGCCGTAGAGCCGGGCGGCGTCCTCGTGCTCGCCGCGGGCCAGCCGCTCGGCCAGGGCGCGGCCGAACCAGTCGGCGGCCCGGTCGTAGTCCCCGAGTTCCAGATGGGCGCCGCCCACGGATTCCATCGCGCGGCCGGTCGCGTACGGGTCGTTCGCCTCGCGTCCGGCGTCCAGCGCGGCCCGGTAGCGCCCCAGGGCGTCGGCGGTGCGGCCGGTGCGGGCGTCGAGGTCGCCCAGGTTCAGCAGGGCCGCCGCCCGCTCGCGGGGCAGGTTCCGGCGCTCGGCGACGTCGAGGACCAGGCCGTGGATGTCGTACAGGTCGCTCGCGGCGGCCCGGGTGCCGAAATGGGCCACCATGGCCCGCGCCAGCTGGGACATCAGGCGCCGGGCGAGGGTGTCCAGCTCCCCGTCGGCGACCGCGAGCCGCGCGGCGGCCAGCAGGGCGGGACGGCGCACGCGCAGCCAGTCGGCGGCGGCCCGCGGGGCCGGGAAGCGCAGGGCGCGCGGCATGCCGAGGAGCTTCTCGCGCGCCCGGAGGCTGTCGGTCTCGGTGATGGCCCGGCACGACTGGAGCAGCCGTACGGTCCGCTCCAGCATCCGGGCGCGGGCCAGCTGCAGCTCGGCGGGCCGCTCGTGGTCCTCGGCGAGTGCGCTCAGCAGGGGCTGCAGACAGCGGGGCACCTCGTACTGCGGCAGCTCCGAGCCCACCGGGTGGAGCAGCCCGTGGGCGACGAAGTCGTCCAGGGTGGTGCGGGCGGACTCCACCGAGCAGCCCGCGAGGGCGGCGGCGGTGTGCGGGTCGACCAGACCGGCCGGGGCGAGGCTGAGCAGCCGCAGGGTGCGGGCGGCCGACGCGGGCAGCGAGGCGTGCACGAGCCTCAGGACCCGGCTGACGACGGTGTCCTGGCCGGGGTCCGTGTGCAGTTGCCTGGCCAGGTCGGCGACGGCGGCCTTGGGCCGGGCGGCGAGCCAGCCCCCGGCCAGCACCAGGGCGGCCGGCTGGCCCTGGCACTGCTCGGCGAGCCGCTCGGCGGCCCGGGGGTCGACCGTGATGCGCACCGAGCCGGTGAACCGGGACAGCACCTCCACCGCGGACTTGGTGTCGAGGCCGCCGAGGGTGCAGGGGCGGACGTCCGCGATGCCGGTCAGCGGCCCCGAGGAGACGGCGACGGCCAGGCAGTCCGGGTTGTCCGGCAGCAGCGCGTCGACCTGCTCGGCGTCGGCCGCGTCGTCCAGCAGGAGCAGCACCCGGCGGTCGGCCAGCGCGGTGCGCAGCGCCTCGCTGAGTTCGTCCTCGTCGGCCCCGGCGGGGGCGGGCGCCTCCAGCGCGTCGAGCAGCTCCCGCGCGACGCGCCCGACGGGCACGCGGGTGCCGTCGGGTTCGCTCAGCCGGGCGCGCAGCACGCCGTCGGGGTAGCGGTCGGCGACCTGGCGCACGAGTTCCCCGGCGAGGGCGCTCCGGCCGGAGCCGGGCCGGCCGGCGATGAGCAGCACGCGCGCGCGGGGCGCCTTGCGGCCGGAGAGGGTGTCCAGTCCCGCGCGCTCGATGTCGGCGCGCAACTCCTTCAGCTCCCTCGTACGGCCCAGGAATCGACCCTCGTCGGCGGCGTCCCGAAGGAGCCGCACACCGTCTGGGTCCACCGCCTGATCCGTCACGGGCCTCACTCCCGTCCCACCGCGCGCGCAAGCCCGCCGGGACTCCGGACCGGGCGTTTTCCAGAGCCTAGTTCACGCTCTGCGACGTTCCCGGTGGAGCGCGGCGGGCACATCCCCCGATCGGATCAGCCGATGGTCATACCACCGTGTGCGCGGGACGGGATCAGGCCTCGAACGGACGTGCCGGCCACGGCGCCTGAGCCGGGCGCAGCGCGTCCAGGCCGTCCCCGGCCCGCGCGGCGACCAGCGAGAGGACGCCCACCACCAGGCAGTTGTTGTGCAGCTCGCCGGCCAGCACACCGCGCACCAGTTCCTCGACCGGGACCCGGGCCAGCTCCATGTCGGCCTCCTCGTGCTCGACCTCGAAGCGCTCGCCCTCGGCCTCGGACAGCCCCCGGGCCAGGAAGATCCGTACGGCCTCGTCACAGCCGCCGGGCGTGGTGTAGACGTCGGTCAGCACCCGCCAGTCCTCCGCCTTGACGTGCGCCTCCTCGTACAGCTCGCGCTGGGCGGCGTGCAGCGGGTTCTCGCCGGGGACGTCGAGCAGGCCGGCCGGGATCTCCCACAGCTTGTGGCGCACGGGATGGCGGTACTGGCGCAGCACCAGCACCCGGTCGGCCTCGTCGAGGGCGAGGACGGCCACGGACCCGGGGTGGACCTGGTAGTCGCGGTGGACCACGGTCCCGTCGGGCATGACCACGTCGTCGGTGCGGACGGAGGTCTTGTTGCCCGTGAAGGGGGTCTCGGTCGCCCGGATCTCCCACACTTCCGGGGTGTCCTTGATCGTCATGCCTGTCCTCCCGAACGTACGGCGGTCGTGCGCGTGCCCCGCGCGAAAAAAGCAGCCGGGGTGCGGACCTTCTGGAGGTGCGCACCCCGGCAACCGTACAACCGGTGCGTTACTTCGAGATCTTCCGCTCGACCGAGGCCTTCACCAGGCCCGCGAAGAGCGGGTGCGGACGGGTCGGACGCGAGCGCAGCTCCGGGTGCGCCTGGGTCGCGACCAGGTACGGGTGGACCTCGCGCGGGTACTCGACGTACTCGACGAGCTTGCCGTCCGGGGAGGTGCCGGAGAAGACGATGCCTGCCTTCTTCTCCAGTTCCGCGCGGTAGGCGTTGTTCACCTCGTAGCGGTGCCGGTGGCGCTCCTCCACGTACTCCTTGCCGTCGTACACCTCGCGCACGATCGAGCCCTCGGCCAGCTTGGCCGGGTACATGCCGAGCCGCATGGTGCCGCCCATGTCGCCCTCACCGGCGACGATGTCCAGCTGCTCGGCCATGGTGGAGATCACCGGGTGGGTGGTGCCCGGGTCGAACTCGGTGGAGTTGGCGTCCGAGACGTCCGCGAGGCTGCGCGCGGCCTCGATCACGATGCACTGCAGGCCCAGGCAGAGGCCCAGCAGCGGGATCCGGTTCTCCCGGGCGTACTTGATCGCGCCGACCTTGCCGAGCACACCGCGGTCGCCGAAGCCGCCCGGGATGCAGATGCCGTCGACGTCGCCGAGCTGCGCCTGGGCGCCGGCCGGGGTCTTGCAGTCGTCGGAGGTGACCCACTTGATCTTCACGCGGGCCTTGTTGGCGAAGCCGCCCGCGCGCAGCGCCTCGGTGACCGAGAGGTAGGCGTCGGGCAGGTCGATGTACTTGCCGACCAGGGCGAGGGTGACCTCGTGGTCGGGGTTGTGGACGCGGTCGAGCAGGTCGTCCCAGGTCGTCCAGTCCACGTCCCGGAACGGCAGGTCCAGCTTGCGCACGACATAGGCGTCCAGGCCCTCGGAGTGCACGACCTTCGGGATGTCGTAGATCGAGCGGGCGTCGGGGCAGGCGACCACGGCGGCCTCGTCGACGTCGCACATCAGCGAGATCTTCCGCTTGATCGCGGTCGGCACCTCACGGTCGCAGCGCAGCACGATCGCGTCCGGCTGGATACCGATGTTGCGCAGGGCGGCGACCGAGTGCTGGGTCGGCTTCGTCTTCAGCTCGCCCGAGGGACCGATGTACGGCAGGAGCGAGATGTGCACCACGAAGACGTTGTCCCGGCCGACCTCGTGCCGGACCTGGCGGACGGTCTCCAGGAACGGCAGCGACTCGATGTCGCCGACCGTGCCGCCGACCTCCGTGATCACCACGTCGACCTCGTCGGTCGCCATGCGGCGGATGCGGTGCTTGATCTCGTTGGTGATGTGCGGGATGACCTGCACGGTGTCGCCCAGGTACTCGCCGCGCCGCTCCTTGGCGATCACCGTCGAGTAGATCTGGCCGGTGGTGACGTTGGCGGAGCCGTCCAGGTCGCGGTCGAGGAACCGCTCGTAGTGGCCGATGTCCAGGTCGGTCTCGGCGCCGTCGTTGGTGACGAACACCTCACCGTGCTGGAAGGGGTTCATCGTCCCCGGGTCGACGTTGAGGTACGGGTCCAGCTTCTGCATCACGACGCGCAGGCCCCGGGCCTTGAGCAGCATGCCCAGGCTGGAGGCGGTGAGCCCCTTGCCGAGCGAGGAGGCGACACCCCCGGTGACGAAGATGTGCTTGGTCGTCGAGGCTGTGCTGTTTCGGAAAGCAGCGGGCGGCATGGCCAAGAGGGGGCTCCCGTGGTCGCGGTCTGTGGGTGCGGTTCCGGGGCTTTCTCGCCCACTGGTCCACGGGCTACCAGCGTATCAGCGCGGCGCGGGGATGGCGTCCGGCCACGCTCCGCGCACGCGCCGCCACGGGCGAGCACCGCACACGGGACCCGCACCCCTTGCTCACTCGTTCGGCGGGGCCGGGTTGCCCGGAGCGACACACAGATCATCTACGTGCGTCGTATCCTGCTCGGACACTCGCTGCCGAGCCCGGCCGGCCGAACGGCACCACCCCCGCCCGTGACCTCCGGAACAACGTGAGCTCGTCAGTTCGTTGAGCATGGATTGGCGCTTTGCGTTCACCGCCGAGCGACTGCTTTGCTTCACAGCTCAACGACGTATTCCCAGACCCCTTGACCGCATCAGCGACAACCCCCTCGCGGGGTGACGTGGCCGTTCGACTGGAGTTGCACGTGGCCGGGCGCATCGAAGACTACGCACTCATCGGAGACATGCAGACCGCCGCTCTGGTCTGCCGTGACGGCACGGTGGACTGGCTGTGCCTGCCCCGCTTCGACTCGCACGCCATCTTCGCCGGCCTGCTGGGCACCGAGGAGCACGGCTTCTGGCGGCTGGGTCCCGCGCACGCCGACGACGCCGAGCCGCCACGGGCGACCCGGCGCGGCTACCGCGGCGACTCGCTGATCCTGGAGTCGGAGTGGGACACCCCGCGCGGCACGGTCCGGGTGACGGACTTCATGCCCCCGCGCGACGGCGCCCCGCAGCTGATCCGGATCGTGGAGGGCGTCTCGGGCCGGGTGCCCATGCGCTCGGCGCTGCGGATGCGGTTCTCCTACGGCAGGATCGTCCCGTGGGTGCACCGGCACGAGGGGCGCACGGTCGCCGTCGCGGGCCCGGACTCCGTGTGGTTCGACACCTCCGCGCAGACCTACGGCGAGTCGCTGACCACGTACGCGGACTTCACGGTCTCGCCGGGCGAGCGGATCGCGTTCACCATCTCCTGGGAGCCCTCGCACAAGCAGCCGCCGCCGCTGCCGGAGCCCGAGCAGTCGCTGGAGGCGACCGAGGAGTTCTGGCGCGAGTGGGTGGAGCACTGTACGTACCACGGCCCCTACCGCGAGGCCGTGATCCGCTCCCTGATCACGCTCAAGGCGCTGACGTACGCCCCGACCGGCGGCATCGTGGCCGCGCCCACCACCTCCCTGCCCGAGGACATCGGCGGCGTCCGCAACTGGGACTACCGCTACACCTGGCTGCGGGACGCGGCGATCACCCTGTCCTCGCTGCTGCGCACCGGCTACCGCGAGGAGGCCCGTGCCTGGCGCGAGTGGCTGCTGCGCGCGGTGGCGGGCGACCCGGAGAACCTGCAGATCATGTACGGCATCGCCGGTGAGCGCGAGCTCGGCGAGGCGGAGCTGGACTGGCTGCCCGGCTACGAGGGCTCCGCCCCGGTCCGGGTGGGCAACGGCGCCGCGCACCAGCTCCAGCTGGACGTGTACGGCGAGGTCACCGAGGCCCTGCACCTCGCCCACATGACGGGTCTGGCCCGCAACGACTACGCCTCGCTGCTCCAGCTGAAGCTGATCCGCTACCTGGAGAAGCACTGGCAGGAGCCGGACGAGGGCATCTGGGAGGTGCGCGGCCCGCGCCGCCACTTCGTGCACTCCAAGGTGATGGCCTGGGTCGCCGTCGACCGCACCATCAAGCTGATCGAGTCCGGCGACGCCGACGGCCCGCTGGAGGAGTGGAAGCGGCTGCGCGACGACATCCACCGGGACGTGTGCGAGAAGGGCTACGACAAGGAACGCAACACCTTCACGCAGTCCTACGGCTCCAGGGAGCTGGACGCCTCCCTGCTGCTGATCCCGCAGGTGGGCTTCCTGCCGCCGGACGACAAGCGGGTGATCGGCACCGTCGAGGCGATCCAGCGCGAGCTGTCCACGTCCGACGGGTTCATCCTGCGCTACCCGACGGAGGGCAAGGACGAGGGCGTCGACGGCCTGCCGGGCGACGAGGGCGCGTTCCTCGCCTGCTCGTTCTGGATGGCGGACGACCTGGCGATGATCGGCCGGGTGGACGAGGCGCGGAAGCTCTTCGAGAAGCTGCTCGCCCTGCGCAACGACCTCGGCCTGCTGGCGGAGGAGTGGGACCCGCGCCTGAAGCGCCAGGTCGGCAACTTCCCGCAGGCCTTCAGCCACGTGCCGCTCATCGACACGGCCCTGCGGCTGACGGCCTCGGGGGCGTACGGGGGCTGAGGTCTCCCGGCGACGGCGTCATCAGGCGGGTCGCGGCACGACCTCGGCCGCGACCCGCTCTCTCGCCTCGGCGAATCGCCCCGGGTCGTCGGCGCCGGTGCCGTACCAGCCGCCGCCGTACCGCAGCGTCCGGCGCGGAGCGGCGTCACCGCGACCGCCGGCGGGACCAGCGGGGCGGTGTCCGGACCGGAACCGTCGTCCGGGACGCGGTCGCCGGCGGGCGGACGGGGCCCGTGTGCGCCCGGGGATCGCCCGCGCGGGTAGCGTCCGGGGGTATGGACAGCGGATACGACACCCGGGGCGCCGGGATCACCGTGCGGCGGGCGCTGGAGCTGCCCGGGCTGCGCGGTGGGCTGCCGGAGGTCGTGGCGGGCGCCGACCGGCTGGGGCGCACGGTGCGCTGGGTGCACGCCGGTGAGGTGCCCCACATCGCCTCGCTGCTCAAGGGCGGCGAGCTGCTGCTGACCACCGGGTACGGGTTCGGCACCCGCCCGGCCGACCAGCGGGCGTTCGTGCGCACGCTGGCCGACCGGGGCATCGCGGCCCTCGTCGTCGAGCTCGGCCCGCGCTTCTCCCGGCTGCCCGCCGCCCTCGTCGACTCGGCCCGGGCGGCGGGGCTGCCGCTGGTCCAGCTGCACCGCGAGGTGCCGTTCGTGGCGGTCACCGAGGAGATCCACACCGAGATCGTCAACGGGCACTACGCGCTGCTGCAACGCGCGGAGGAGGTGCACCGCCGGTGCACCGGGGCGCTGCTGGGCGGCGGCGGGGTCCCCCGGGTGCTGGAGATCCTCGCCGGGTTCACCGGCAACCCGGTGTTCCTGGAGACGACCGACGGCCGGCTGCTGTACGCGGCCGGTGAGGGACCCGAGGGCGCGGACCCGCTCCAGGTGTGGGAGGGGCTGCGCGACCGGCACCGGGACGACCCACCGGCCGGTTCGGCGCTCGTGGACGTGCCCGGCGGCGGCCCCGGCAGCGGCGGCGTACGGGCGCGGCTGGTGCTGCTTCCGGTGCGCAGCGCGCCGGAACCGGTGCACCGCATGGCCGCCGAGCGGGCGGCCGGCCTGCTCGCCGTGGTGCTGATGCAGGCACGTCAGGAGGAGGAGCTGGCGGCGCGGGGGCGCGGGGACTTCCTCACCGACCTCGCCGAGGGCCGCGTCGGCGCGGCGGACGCGCCCGCGCAGGCGCGCGTGCTGGGCTTCAGGCCGGGCTCCGGACCGCTGCTGCCGGTGGTGATGCGGCTCGGCGACGCGCTGTCCCCGCAGGGCGGCGGCTGGGCGGTGCTGGCCCGCGCGGTGGGCGAGGAACTGGCCTCGCTCGGGGTGCCCGTCCTGCTGGGCGTGCGGCCGGTGGAGGGGCGGGTGCCGCTGCTGCTGGGCCTGCGCGCGGAGGCCGAACGGCCGGCGGTCGCGGACCGGGTGGCGGCGGCGCTGCGGGCGGGCGTGGAGCGGGCGGGGATGCTGCGGCCCGGGGGCCGTCCGCCCGTCGTGGTGGTCGGGCCGGCCGGCGGCTGGGCGGCGGCCCCGACGGGCCTGCGGCACGCGGCGGAGACGGCGACGGCGGCGCAGGGGCTGCCGGACCGCCCCTGGTACGACGCCCGGCGGCTGGACATCGACCTGCTGCTGTGGCGGCTGCGCGACCACCCGGACCTGGCGGACTTCGTGGACCGCGCGATCGGCCCGGTGCTGGACCACGACCGCCGTTCCAAGCCGCCCCTGCTGCCCACCCTGGAGAGCTATCTGGCGCACGCCGGACGCAAGGCGGAGACGGCCCGCGAACTCCACCTGAACCGGCAGACGCTCTACAACAGGCTCGCCCGCATCGGCGAGTTGCTGGCCACCGACCTCGACGACCCGCACACGGTCCTGGCGCTGGGCCTGGCCCTGCGCGCCCGGCGGCACGTGCCCTGACCGCGCCGGCCGGCCTCAGCTCAGGGGCCGGGGCCGGGTCAGCTCGTCGTACACGCTCAGCACCTGGGCGACCGTCTCGTCCTCGGTCGGCCAGGTGGCGGCCTGCCGCACGCCCCGCTCCCCGAGCAGTTCCCGGCGGCCGGGATCGTCCAGCAGCCGTACGACGGCGTCCGCGAGCGCCCGCGCGTTGCCGTACGGGACGAGTTCGGCGGCGTCGCCGACGAGTTCGGGGATGCCGCCGACGGCGGTCGCGACGAGCGGCACGCGCGCGTGGAGGGCCTCCTGGGCGAGCGGTGAGCGCGACTCCCACCGGCTCGGCAGCAGCGCGATGTCGGCGGCGGCCAGCAGCTCGGTGACGTCGTCGCGCCGGCCGACGAGCCGGACCGGCAGTTCCTCGTCCTCGATCCTGCGCTGGAGTTCGCCGCGCAGCGGCCCCTCCCCGGCGAGCACCACCAGCGGTACGGGGTCGAGGCGCCGCCACGCGTGTGCGGCGTCCAGCAGGACGTCGTAGCCCCGGTGCCGGTCGAGGGAGCCGACGGCGATGAGCAACGGGCGGCCGATGGCACCGAGTTCGGCCCGCGCCTTGGACCGCAGCCGGTCGGGGTCGTCCGGCGCCGGGGAGGGGCGGCGACCGGGGAGGGACACGGCGGCCAGCCGGGCGTCGCGCGCGCCCGCGCGGCGCGCCCGGTCGACGAGGGCGGAGGTCGTCCCGAGCACCACGGCGGCCGCCTTGACGACCCGCCGCTCCAGGACGCGCAGGAAGTGGGCGCGCGGGCCGTCGGCGTGCGCCCGGTCGTGCCAGGTGACGACGAGCGGGGTACGCCGTCCGCTCAGGGCGAGCACGGTGCGGAAGGAGGCGTGCAGCCCGTGCGCGTGGACCAGGTCGGCGCCCGTGCAGGCGACCCGGAGCGCGGCCACCGACCCCGGGTCGCTGCTGCGCGGCACGTGCACGTGGTCGGCGCCGGCGCCGGTGAAGTCGTAGGTGTGATCCGCCTCGACGGGGGCGCACACCGTGACCCGCACGCCCCTGGCGACGAGCCCCGCGGCCAGCGAGCGCACATGGGCGCTGCTGGCGGCGTTGCCACCGCCCAGCACCTGCACGGTGCGCAGCGGTGAGTGACTGCTCGCGGGGGTCACGTGGCCGGGCTCCTGGTTCGGTTCGTGCGGTCCCGAAGAACCTACGCGAGGATCGGGCGAGTTCCTCGCCGTACTCCGTCAAGGATGCCAGCCCGTACGGCCGTTCCGGCGACGCCGACGTCCCGAGCCCGGGTCCGCACAGGACCACATTTCACCCACACGAGTGAAAGAACCTCACCCGCCGCGGCCCCGCGGCTACACGTCCGCCCTCGCCGTCGCCAGCAGTTCCTCCGCGTGGGCCCGGGCCGTTTCCGAGTCCTCCTGGCCGGCGAGCATGCGGGAGAGCTCCCGGATCCGCTCCTCGCCCTCGAGCACCTTCACACCGGACCGGGTGACCGAGCCGTCGTTGGTCTTCTCCACCAGCAGCTGCCGGTCGGCGAACGCGGCCACCTGCGGCAGGTGCGTGACGACCACGACCTGCGCCGTCTTCGCCAGCTTCGCCAGCCGCCGGCCGATCTCGACCGCCGCCTTGCCGCCGACACCGGCGTCGACCTCGTCGAAGAGGTACGTCGGCACCGGGTCCGTGCCCGCGAACACCACCTCCACGGCCAGCATCACGCGCGACAGCTCACCGCCCGACGCGCCCTTGGCGATGGGCCGGGGCGGCGCCCCGGGGTGCGGGGCGAGCAGCAGCTCCACCTCGTCCACGCCCGACGGCCCGTAGGCCACCGTGCGCCCGCCCACCTCGACGCCCTCCGGGTCCTCGGTCTGCCGGATGTCGAACGACACGCGCGCGTGCGGCATGGCGAGCGAGGCCAGCTCGGCGGTGACCGCCGACGCGAACCGCTGCGCCGCCTCCGTCCGCGCGTCCGTCAGCTCCTGCGCCAGGACGCCCAGTTCCGCGCGGAGCGCGTCGCGCTCGGCGGTCAGCTCCCCGATCCGCTCGTCGTCACCGTCCAGTTCGGTCAGCCGCGCGGCGCCCTGCTCGGCCCACGCCAGCACCGACGCGATGTCCTCGCCGTACTTCCGGGTCAGCCCGGTGAGCGCGGCCCGCCGCTCCTCGACGGCCGCCAGGCGCAGCGGATCGGCGTCCAGGTCGTCGGCGTACCCCGCCAGCTCCCCGGCCACGTCGCGCAGCAGGATCCCGACCTCCCCGATCCGGTCGCAGAGCGCGGCCAGTGCCGGATCGTGCGCCCGTACGGCCTCCAGGGCCCGCTGTGCGCCCGCGACGAGCGTCCCGGCGTCCACGCCCTCGGGGTCCTCCGGATTGCCCGCGAGCGCGGCGTGCGCGAGTGCCGCGGCGGACGCCAGCGCCTCGGCGTGCCCGAGCCGCTCGGCCTCCTCCGCCAGCTCCACGTCCTCACCCGCGCGGGGCTCCACCGCGGCGATCTCCTCGAGCCCGAAGCGCAGCAGGTCGGCCTCCTGGGCCCGCTCACGCGCGCGCGTGGTGATCTGTTCCAGCTCCGTGGCCACGGTCCGCAGCCGCTTGTACGCCTCGGCGTACTTGCCGAGCGGCACGGCGACCGCGTACCCGGCGTACCGGTCGAGCGCCTGCCGCTGCCGGGACAGCTTCAGCAGCCCCTGCTGGTCGGTCTGCCCGTGCACGGCCACCAGCTCGTCGGCGAGCTCGGCCAGCACCCCCACGGGCACGCTCCGCCCGCCGAGGTGCGCCCGTGACCGCCCCTCGGCGGAAACGGTCCGGCTGACCAGCAGCGTCCCGTCGTCGAGCTCGGCCCCGGCCTCCTCGGCGCGCACGGCGGCCGCGGCGCCCTCGGGCACGGTGATCCGTCCCTCGACGACCGCGTTCTTCGCGCCGATCCGCACCAGGGCCGCATCCGCCCGTCCACCCAGCAGCAGGCCCAGGCTGGTGACCACCATGGTCTTGCCCGCGCCCGTCTCACCGGTGACGGCGGTGAAGCCGGGCGACAGCTCGACAACAGCGTCGTCGATGACCCCGAGCGACCGTATCCGCATCTCCTCAAGCACGTCCCCGACCATACGAGGTTTCGCACGTGGTGTGCGACGCCGCCCCGCCCGTCCGGCGTCACCGCAGGCCGTGACCCGCCGACGGGTTCGCCCGTTGAACGGGTGTTCCTCGCTGCAGCGGGGGTGGTCCGGCCGTATGCGTTCCGGATACGTTGCTCCCCGCGGACGCGGGGATCCGGGGCGCCGCGCCCGGCCGCGCCTAGTGCGGCGCCCCACGCCACCCGGACACGGGCAGCGCGAACTTCGCGACCAACCGGTCGGTGAACGAGGCATGGTGCAACCGGGCCAACCGCACCGGCACGGCCCCCCGCCGCACCTCCACCCGCGCCCCGACCGGCAGCTCGACGGTCCGCCGCCCGTCACACCACAGCACCCCCGGAGGGACGTGCGGCAGCATCTCCACCGCCAGCACCGAGTCCGGCGAGGTCACCAGCGGCTTGGCGAACAGCGCGTGCGCCGAGATCGGCACCATCAGCAGCGCCTCGACCTCCGGCCACACCACGGGCCCGCCCGCGGAGAACGCGTACGCCGTCGAACCCGTCGGCGTGGCGCACACGATCCCGTCGCAGCCGAACCCGGTGACCGGCCGCCCGTCGATCTCCAGGACGACCTCCAGCATCCGCTCGGCGGACACCTTCTGCACGGCCGCCTCGTTCAGCGCCCAGTCCGTGTGCACGATGTCGCCGTTGCGGTGCACCACGACGTCGACGGTCATCCGCTCCTCGACCTCGTACGCCCTGTTCACCACCCGGTCGACCACCTTGTCCAGGTCGTCCCGCTCGGCCTCGGCGAGGAAGCCGACCCGCCCGAGGTTGACGCCCAGCATGGGCACCCCGGAGGCGCGGGCGAACTCGGCGCCGCGCAGCAGCGTGCCGTCACCGCCCAGTACGATCAGCAGTTCGCAGTCGTCCAGGCACTGCGGGGTGGCCTCCTTGACGGTCCCCACGTCGTCCGGCAGCGGCAGGTCGCGGGCCTCGTCCTCCAGGACCCGCACCCCGAGGCCGGAGCGCAGCAGGCCCTTGACCACGAGCTCGGCGCTGCGGATGGCCGCGGGCCGCCCGGTGTGGGCCAGCAGGAAAACAGTACGAGCTCGGTTCTGTGTCAACGCGGCCCCTCCGCCACAGCACGGTCAACGTCGGCCGGGTCCAGTTCCGGAGCCCCGGCCCGCAGCCACAGGAAGTATTCGACATTCCCGGAGGGCCCGGGCAGCGGACTCGCCGTCACGCCCTTCGCTCCGAGTCCCAGCTCCCAGGCCCTGTCGGCCACCCCGCGCACGGCCTCGGCGCGCAGCTGCGGGCTGCGGACGACCCCGCCGCTGCCCAGCCGCTCCTTGCCCACCTCGAACTGCGGTTTCACCATCATCACCAGGTCGGCGTCCGGCTTCACGCACCGCTTCAGGGCGGGCAGCACCAGTCCGAGCGGGATGAAGGACAGATCCCCCACGACAAGATCCACAGGCTCCCCATCGATGACCTCGAGCGTCAACTCCCGTACGTTCGTACGGTCCTTGACGGTGACGCGTTCATCGTTCCGCAGAGACCAGGCGAGTTGTCCGTATCCGACGTCCACGGCGACCACGTGCGCGGCCCCGGCCCGCAGCAGGACGTCGGTGAAGCCACCGGTGGAGGCGCCCGCGTCGAGCGCCCGCCGCCCCTCGACGACCAGCCCCCGCGGCACGAAGGCGTCCAGGGCACCGGCCAGCTTGTGGCCGCCGCGCGAGACGTAGTCCGGGTCGCCCGCGTCCTCGACGACGACGATCGCGGCGGCGGTCTCCACCTGTGTGGCGGGCTTGGTGGCGACCGTCCTGCCGACGCTGACCCGCCCGGCGGCGATCAGCTGGCTGGCGTGCTCACGCGAGCGCGCGAGCTTACGGCGGACCAGCTCCGCGTCGAGACGGCGGCGTGCGACTCCTGCCACGTTCGGTTCAGCTCCTGTGTTCGTGAGGCCGTGGGGGCCCCGGAGGTCCCGGGCGGGCGTCGAGCGCGGTGAGCGCGTCGCGCAGCCCCCGGTGTACATCCTCGTACACCTCGACATGGCCGTCCGTGGTGAGGTGGTCGGCGTCGGCCAGCCGCTCCACACGGGCGTCCACCTCGGGGTGGCCGGTGGGGGTGCGCGGCACGTTCAGGGGCGCGGGGGCGGCGGGCCCGTTCCCGGGCGGCGGCTGCATGGGGCCCGGGTCCGTGCCCTCCGCCTCCGGCACTGCGTCGTTCATGCCCCGACGCTACCGCGAACGGCTGCGGTACCGTCGTCCGCGATGGCCACGATCGAGGAGTGCCGTACCGCACTCGACAAGCTTTCGGACAGCATGGCGAGCGCCGAGGGGGACGTCCGCGCGGCCGCGGCGATGGACCGCTCGGTCAGCTGCCGCATCACCGACCTGGACGTGACCTTCGCCGGCCGGCTCACCGGCGGCCGGATCGAGGTGCACGAGACCTTCCCCGGCCCGCCGCGCGAGAGGGCGCAGATACGGCTCGTGATGACGGGCGACGACCTGGTGGCCCTGGTCGACGGCGAACTGCACTTCGCCAGGGCCTGGGGTTCGGGCCGGGTGCGGCTCGAGGCGGGGCTGCGCGACCTGTTCCGCCTCAGGAAGCTTCTGTAGCGCCCACCTTCTCGGCCGTGCCCCTCGCCCGTGCCGTGCGGGCCGCCGGCACCACCAGCGGGGTGCCCGTCTCGGGATCGTCGATGACCTGGCAGCGCAGTCCGAAGACCTCCTCGACCAGACCGGCGGTGACGATGTCCTTCGGGGCGCCCTGGGCGATGACCTTCCCCCCGCGCAGGGCGATGAGGTGGGTGGCGTACCGGGCGGCGTGGTTGAGGTCGTGCAGGACGGCGACGAGGGTGCGCCCCTGCTCCTCGTGCAGGTCCGCGCAGAGGTCGAGCACGTCGATCTGGTGCTGGATGTCGAGGAACGTGGTCGGCTCGTCGAGGAGCAGCAGCGGGGTCTGCTGGGCCAGCGCCATGGCGATCCACACACGCTGCCGCTGACCGCCGGAGAGCTCGTCGACGTAGCGTTCCGCCAGCTCGGCGACGCCGGTGCGGGCCATCGACTCCTGGACGACGCGCTCGTCCTCGGCGGACCACTGGCGCAGCAGGCCCTGGTGCGGGTACCGGCCGCGGCCCACCAGGTCGCCGACGGTGATGCCGTCGGGCGCGATGGACGACTGGGGCAGCAGGCCGAGGGTGCGGGCCACCTTCTTGGCCGGCATCGACTGGATGACCTGCCCGTCGAGCAGGACGCGCCCCTCGCTCGGCTTGAGCATCCGCGACAGCGCCCGCAGCAGCGTCGACTTGCCGCACGCGTTGGGGCCGACGATCACGGTGAAGGAGTTGTCCGGTATCTCCACCGACAGCTGTTCGGCGATGACCCGCTGGTCGTAGGCCAGGGTGACGTTCTCGGCGGACAGTCGGTTCACGGTGCTCCTTCGGTGGTTCGTCCCGCTGCCGGCGGTGCTGCCGGCGCTCATATCCGGCCCGCCTTGCGCTCGGTGACCAGCAGCCACAGCAGATAGACACCGCCGAGCACACCGGTGACCACGCCCACGGGCAGCTGCTCGGCGCCGAACGCCCGCTGCGACACCCAGTCGGCGGTGACCAGGAGGGCGGCGCCCATGCACAGCGACGCGGCCAGGTTGGGGCCGGGCGAACGGGTCAGCCGCCGGGCCAGCTGGGGCGCGGTGAGCGCGACGAAGCTGACCGGTCCGGCGGCGGCGGTCGCGGACGCGGTGAGCAGCACGGCCGACAGCATCAGCAGCAGCCGTACGCGCTCCACGCGCACGCCGAGGGCGTACGACACGTCGTCGCCCATCTCCATCATCCGCAGGCCGCGCGAGTTGGCGAGCACGAGCGGTACGAGGACGGCGCACAGGGCGAGCAGCGGCCAGACCTGGTCCCAGTCCCGGCCGTCGAGGGATCCGGTCATCCACACGACCGCGCGGGCCGCGTCGACGATGTCGGACTTGGTGAGCAGATAGCCGTTGACCGCCGTGACGACCGCCGAGACGCCGATGCCGACCAGGACCAGACGGTATCCGTGCACGCCCCGCTTCCAGGCGAGCACGTAGATGGCGAAACCGGTCACCAGTCCGCCGGCGAGCGCGCCGAGGGCGACCTGGTTGGCGGTTCCGGAGAACAGCACGATCACCGTGAGGGCGCCGGCCGTCGCCCCCTGTCCGAGGCCGAGCACGTCCGGGCTGCCCAGCGGATTGCGGGAGACGGACTGGAACAGCGCGCCGCCGAGCCCGAGGGAGGCGCCGACGAGCAGCCCGACCAGGACCCGGGGCAGCCGCAGTTCGTTGACGATGAACTCCTGGCCGGCGTTCCCCTCGCCGACGAGGGTCCTGAGCACATCGGCGGCGGGGATCGGGAAGTCGCCGGTGCCGATCAGCACGACACTCGCGGCGAGCGCCGCGAGCAGCAGCAGGACGACGACGGTGAGGGCGCGCACGTCCAGCCGGACCGAGAGGCCGCCGGGAGTCCGCACCGCGCGGTTGGTCTTCACAGCTGGGCCGTCCTCCGCCGTCGTACGAGAAAGATGAAGACCGGGCCGCCGAGGATCGCGGTGACGATGCCGACCTGGAGTTCGGCGGGCCGGGCCACGATCCGGCCGATGACGTCGGCGCCGAGCAGCAGCACGGGCGACAGGACCGCGGCGTACGGCAGGATCCAGCGCAGATCGGGTCCGGTGAAGGAGCGCACGATGTGCGGCACCATCAGGCCGACGAAGACGATCGGCCCGCAGGCGGCGGTCGCGGCCCCGCACAGCACGGTCGCGGCGAGCATGGACAGCGCGCGGGTGCGGTTGAGGTGGGCGCCGAGCGCCTTGGCGGTGTCGTCGCCCATGGCCATCGCGTTGAGCGGCCGGGCGAGCGCCAGCGCCAGGAGGGAGCCGGCGAGCAGGAACGGCAGCACCTGGGTGACGGTCGAGTCGGTTCCCGAGGCCAGCGAACCCACCGTCCAGAAGCGCATCCTGCCGAGCGCCGCGTCGTCGAGGATCATGACGGCCTGGAGATAGCCGTACAGCGCCGCGCTGATGGCCGTGCCGGCGAGCACCAGCCGCACCGGTGTCGCGCCCCGGCTGCCGCCGAGGAACCACACCAGCGCGCCGACGGCCGCCGCGCCGAAGAAGGCGAACCACACGTATCCGGACAGCGAGGTGACGCCGAAGAAGGTGATGGCGGTGACCACGGCGGCGGACGCGCCCGCGTTGAGGCCGAGCAGTCCGGGATCGGCCAGCGGGTTGCGGGTGAGCGCCTGAAGGACCGATCCCGCCAGGCCGAGCGCGGCTCCCGCGAGCACTCCGAGGACGGTTCGTGACAGCCTGTCGGCCACGACGACGTCGCCGTAGGTGCCCGAGTCCTCGAACAGGCCGTGCCAGACCTGCTCCAGGGACAGCTCCTTCGCCCCGACCGCGATGCTCACCAGTGCGACGAGCACCAGGATCACGGCGGAGACGAGCAGCCCGAGGACGCGTATCGCCCGGCGGTTCGGGGGCGCGGGGGCGGTCTCCGCGCGCTGTTCGGGGGGACTCTCGACCAACACGCGGTTAGGTTAGCCTACCCTCCCCGCCGATCACGATTCCCGGGTCCGGCTCCTTGGCCCGGCTCCCCGGTTTCCCGGGTCCGGCTCCCCGGTCCGGGGAGCCGGGGGACACGGGAGGCGCGGGGGCGGGGAGGCACGGGATACGCGGGGGCTCACAGCCCCAGTCGTGCCAGCGCCTTCCCGCCGTCCAGCTCGCACACGCCGTCCCCGGCCGCCGTCCACGCCGCCGCGCACAGCGCACGCAGCCCGTCCAGCGCGCCGCCGCCGCCCTCCAGCTCCAGTGCCCCGGCCCCGGCCGTCGCCGTCCAGCCACCGCACCGGAACCCCTCGCCCGCCCCGACGACCTCCGGCTGCCCGGTGAGCATCCCGCGCAGATCGGCGTCGACATACGTCGGCCGGTGCTGCGGCGGCGCGGCGAGCAGCCGCGCGCCGTCCGTCACACCGGTCAGCACCAGCAGCGAGTCGACCTCGCCGTTGAACGCGCCCTCGATGTCCGTGTCCAGCCGGTCCCCCACCACCAACGGCCGCTCGGCACCCGTCCGCAGGATCGTCTCCCGGTGCATCGGCGGCAGCGGCTTGCCCGCGACCTGCGGTTCGGCGCCCGTGGCGATCCGTACGACCTCCACCGCCGCGCCGTTGCCCGGGGCGATGCCCCGGCCGCTGGGAATCGTCAGGTCGGTGTTGGACGCGAACCACGGCAGCCCGCGCGCCACGGCGTACGACGCCTCGGCGAACCTCCCCCACGGCAGCTCGGGCCCGCCGTACCCCTGGACGACCGCCACCGGGTCGTCGTCCGCCGACTCCACCGGCACGAGCCCTCGCTCCCGCAGCGCCACCCGCAGCCCCTCGCCGCCGATCACCAGCACCCGGGCGCCCTGCGGCACCTGCTCACCGACCAGCCGCGCGACCGCCTGGGCGGAGGTGATGACGTCGCCGGCCTCCGCCGGTATCCCCAGCTCGGTCAGATGAGCGGCCACGACGTCCGGGGTGCGCAGGGCGTTGTTGGTCACGTAGGCGAGACGCATACCGCCCTCGCGGGCCGTGGCCAGCGACTCGACCGCGTGCACGATCGCGCTCCCGCCCGCGTACACCACACCGTCGAGGTCGAGCAGCGCCGTGTCGTACGCCTCGCTCAGGGCCTGCCCACTGGCCTCGGGACTCGTCCTGACGCTCCGGCTCATTCCGCATCGCTCCTCGTTCGACGGCTTTCCCCCGCATCATCCCCCATGCCACCGGCACCCGTACGATGCCGGGATGAACACTGCAGGTCACTCGACGGCAAAGGCGCCCCGGGGCCTGGAACTCACCCCGTTCCGAGGCCTTCGTTACGACCCGGACCGGGTCGGCAGCCTGGCCGCCGTGACATCCCCGCCGTACGACGTCGTCGTCCGCCCCGACGGCCTGCACCACCTCCAATCCGCCGACCCGCACAACATCGTCCGGCTGATCCTGCCCGAGGCCGGCACGTCCGAGGCACGCAACGCCCAGGCCGCCGACACGCTGCGCCGCTGGCGCGCGGAGGGGATCCTGACCGCCGACCCGGAACCGGGCCTGTACGTCTACGAGCAGCGCGACGGCGACGGCATGGTGCAGCGCGGCATCATCGGCGCGCTGCGCGTCTCCGACCCCGAGGAGCGGCTCGTCCTGCCGCACGAGGACGTCATGCCGCACATCGTCGCCGACCGCGCGGACCTGATGCGGGCCACTTCGGCCAACCTCGAACCGCTGTTGCTCACCTACCGGGGCGGCGGCTCGGCCGGTGCCACGGCCGACGTGATCGAGCGCACGGCGGAACGGCCGCCCCTCCTGGCGACCACCACGGAGGACGGTTTCCACCACCGCCTGTGGTCCGTCACCGACCCCGCCGACCTGACCGCCGTTCAGCGCGAACTCGCCGGTCACCAGGCCCTCATCGCCGACGGCCACCACCGCTGGGCGACCTACCGGCGCCTGCGCGCGGAGCGTCCCTCCCCCGGCCCCTGGGACCACGGGCTGGTCCTCCTCGTCGACACGGCCCGCTACCCCCTGCGCGTCCGCGCCATCCACCGCCTGCTGCACGACCTGCCGGTCGCGGACGCCGTGACCGCACTCGACGGCCTGTTCCGCGTCCGCCGCCTCGACGCACCGCTCACCGAGGCCGTGAACGTCCTCGCCGAAACCGCCTCGGCGGGCAACGCCTTCCTCCTCGCCGGGGACGGCGCCTTCCACCTCGTGGACCGCCCGGACCCGGACCTGCTGGCCCGCACGATCCCGAGGGACCGCCCGGCGGCCTGGCGCACCCTCGACGCGACGGTCCTGCACGCCACGCTCCTGGACCACGTCTGGGGCGTCCCCGACTCCCCCGCCCACATCGCCTACATCCACGACACGGCGGCCACGGTCGAGAAGGCGGAACGCGACGGCGGAACGGCCGTCCTGATGCACCCGGTGCATGAGGACGTCGTCCGCGACCTCGCCCGCCAGGGCGTCACGATGCCGCGCAAGTCGACGTCGTTCGGCCCGAAGCCCGCGTCGGGCCTGGTCCTGCGCGCGCTCGACCTGTGACGAAGGGGCGGGCCTCCGTGGAGACCCGCCCCTTCATCCCCGCCTTGTGCCTCGGACGTCAGTCCTTGTCGTCCTCGTTCGCGGCGTCGTCGGCCTCGTTCTCACCGAGGGCGTCCACGAATTCCACGCCGTCCAGCTCGGCCAGCCGGTCGGAGGCGTCCGTGCTGCCGTCCCGGTCGGCCTCCACTGCCTTGGCGAACCACTCCCGTGCCTCGCCGCTCCGGCCGGCGGCGTGCAGCGCGTCGGCGTAGGCGTAACGCAGCCGCGCGGTCCACGGCTGGACCGAGTTGGACGCGAGCTCGGAGCTCTGCAGCGTCACGATCGCCGCGTCCAGCTGACCCATGTCACGCCGGGCGCCGGCCGCGACGAGCCGCATCTCGACCTGCCCCGCCTTGTCCAGCTTCTGCACCTCGGGGGCCCCGGCCATGTCCAGTGCCTTCTCCGGCCGGCCGAGCCCGCGCTCGCAGTCGGCCATGAGGGGCCACAGCTCCACGGTCCCGGTCATCCGTCGCGCGGCCCGGAACTCGGCGAGCGCCTCGGCGTACTTCTGGTTCGCGTACGCGGCGAACCCGGCGGCCTCCCGTACGGCGGCGACACGCGACGCCAGCCGCAGGGCCACCCTGGAGTAGCCGTACGCGCCCTCGGGGTCCTCGTCGATCAGCCGGGCCACCATCACCAGGTTCTTGGCGACGTCCTCCGCGAGCGTCTTGGGCAGGCTCTGCAGCTCCTGCCGTACGTCCTTGTCGATCTCCTCGCCCGTGACGTCCTCGGGGATCGGCAGCCGCTTGATCGGCTCACGGTCCCGGTCGCGGTCCCGGTCCTCACGGAACCGCCCGCCACCGTGCCGGTCGTCCCGCCCCCGGAACCCACCGGGCCGCCCACCACGGTCGTCACGCCGAGGCCCACGCCCGCGGTCGTCACGGCCACGGAAGCCACCGCGCTCGCCGTCGCGCCGGTCATCGCGCCGGTCGTCGCGGCGGCCGTAACCCCGGTCGTCATCCCGACGGAAGCCACCACGCTCGCCACCGCGGCTGTCGTCACGACGGTCGTCACGGCCGCGGAAACCACCGCGCTCACCACCGCGACTGTCGTCGCGACGGAAGTCTCCCCGGCCCCCGCCACGGCTGTCCTCACGACGGAAGCCACCACGCTCCCCACCACGAGTGTCGTCACGGTGGAAACCACCGCGCTCGTCACCTCGCCGGTCGTCGCGACGGTCGTCACGGGCACGGAAACCACCGCGGTCGTCACGGCCACGGCTGTCCTCACGACGGAAGCCACCACGCTCACCGCCACGGCTGTCGTCACGGCCACGGAAACCACCGCGGTCGTCACGGCCACGGCTGTCCTCGCGACGGAAGCCACCGCGCTCGCCGTCGCGCCGGTCGTCGCGTCGGTCGTCGCGTCGGTCGTCGCGGCGGCCGTAACCCCGGTCGTCATCCCGACGGAAACCACCACGCTCGCCACCGCGGCTGTCGTCACGACGGTCGTCACGGCCACGGTAACCACCGCGCTCACCGCCACGGTTGTCGTCCCGTCCGCGGAAACCACCACGTTCCGGCCGGCCACCGGCACGGTCGTCCCGCCGGAAGCCACGGTCGCGGTCATTGCCTCGACCAGGGCCGCCGCCACGCTGGCCACCACGGTCGGAGCGCTCAGGACGGTCACCACTGTCCCGTCGCCGCTGATCGCGTTCCGGTCGGTCGTCGGAAGAGTTGGTGGACATCGGTGACTCCTGTCTTCGGTACTGCAAGCATAAATAAAAAAGGACCCCTGGCCCCAGCTGAACGCTGGTGACCAGGGGTCCTTCCAAAGATTGTTCGGCGGCGTCCTACTCTCCCACAGGGTCCCCCCTGCAGTACCATCGGCGCTGTAAGGCTTAGCTTCCGGGTTCGGAATGTAACCGGGCG
>NZ_JBEZBE010000041.1:0-62184 GCF_040646935.1 Streptomyces sp. NPDC044984 | reverse complement strand
TCCGACTCTATCAGATCTTTCCGATCCGATTTCCTCGGTGCTTTCCGGGTTCCCGCTTCCGCGTTTCCCTTTCCGGCGGTTCCGACTTTATCAGAGATTCTGAGTCGGAATTTCCCCCTCCCTTGCCGGGCGATGGTTCCGACGCACGAGGTGGTCGAGTGCCCGATCGGGAGGAGTTGCAAACGTACTGGAGCGGGGCGCCTCGATGCAAATCGAGGCGCCCCGCTCCCTGGTCGCTCGTGCGCGCGGTCCGACGGACCGTCAGACCTCCACCACCACGGGCAGGATCATCGGCCGGCGCCGGTAGGTGTCGGAGACCCACTTGCCCAGTGTGCGGCGGATGAGCTGCTGCAACTGGTGGGGTTCGACGACTCCGTCCTGGGCCGAGCGCTCCAGCACCTCCGTGATCTTCGGGATCACCTCACCGAAGGCGGAGTCCTCGATGCCGGACCCGCGGGCCTGGACGTGCGGGCCGCCCGTGATCTTGCCGGTGGAGGAGTCCATGACGACGAAGACCGAGATGATGCCCTCGTCGCCGAGGATCTTGCGGTCCTTGAGGGCCGGCTCGCCGACGTCGCCGACGGAGAGGCCGTCGACGTAGACGTAGCCCGCCTGGACCTTGCCGGAGATCTTGGCCTTGCCCTCGACGAGGTCGACGGCGACGCCGTCCTCGGCGATGACGATGCGGTCGTGCGGGACGCCGGTCAGGGCGCCGAGTTCGGCGTTGGCGCGCAGGTGGCGCCATTCGCCGTGCACCGGCATCAGGTTCTTCGGGCGGCAGATGTTGTAGAAGTACAGCAGCTCGCCGGCCGAGGCGTGGCCCGAGACGTGGACCTTGGCGTTGCCCTTGTGGACGACGTTGGCGCCCCAGCGGGTCAGGCCGTTGATCACGCGGTAGACCGCGTTCTCGTTGCCGGGGATGAGCGACGACGCCAGGATCACCGTGTCGCCGTCGACGATGCGGATCTGGTGGTCGCGGTTGGCCATGCGGGACAGGGCGGCCATCGGTTCGCCCTGGGAGCCCGTGCAGACCAGGACGACTTCGCTGTCCGGCAGGTCGTCCAGGGTCTTGACGTCCACGACCAGGCCCGGCGGAACCTTGAGGTAACCGAGGTCGCGGGCGATGCCCATGTTGCGGACCATGGAGCGGCCGACGAAGGCGACCCGGCGGCCGTACTCGTGTGCCGCGTCCAGGATCTGCTGGATGCGGTGGACGTGGCTGGCGAAGCTCGCCACGATGATCCGCTTGCGGGCGCCGGCGAAGACCTGGCGCAGGACGTTGGAGATGTCGCGCTCGGGCGGGACGAAGCCCGGGACCTCTGCGTTCGTGGAGTCGGCGAGCAGAAGGTCGATGCCTTCCTCGCTGAGTCTGGCGAACGCGTGCAGATCCGTGAGACGGCTGTCCAGCGGGAGCTGGTCCATCTTGAAGTCGCCGGTGTGGACCGCCATGCCGGCGGGCGTGCGGATGGCCACGGCGAGCGCGTCGGGGATGGAGTGGTTGACGGCGATGAACTCGCAGTCGAAGGGGCCGATGCGCTCGCGCTGTCCCTCCGCCACCTGGAGGGTGTACGGGCGGATGCGGTGCTCCTGGAGCTTCGCCTCGATGAGGGCGAGGGTGAGCTTGGAGCCGATCAGCGGGATGTCCGGCTTCTCGCGCAGGAGGAAGGGGACGCCGCCGATGTGGTCCTCGTGGCCATGGGTGAGGACGATGCCCTCGATGTCGTCGAGGCGGTTCCGGATGGACGAGAAGTCCGGCAGGATCAGGTCGATTCCGGGCTGCTCCTCCTCGGGGAAGAGTACTCCGCAGTCGACGATCAGCAGGCGGCCTCCGTACTCGAAGACCGTCATGTTCCGGCCGATCTCGCCGAGACCGCCGAGCGGGGTGACGCGCAGGCCGCCCGCGGGGAGCTGCGGGGGCGGGCCGAGTTCAGGATGCGGATGGCTCAAAAGACTCTCCTCAAACACGCGCGCCACGTACCGGTGGGGCACGTGGCGCGCGTGACGTTCGTGCAGAAGCAGTTGTCGTGTGGGGTGCGGGCACCGGTGGCCCGCTTATTCAGTTGTGAAGTACATCTGCGCGACCGGGCGCGCGAAGTCTGAATTACTGGAGTTGTACCCCGCCGGCGGCAAGATCGATCTTGAGCTGCTCGATCTCTTCCGGCGTGCACTCGGCCATGGGCGCGCGCAGAGGTCCGGCGGGGAGGCCCTTGAGGGCGAGCGCCGCCTTGGTGGTCATCACGCCCTGGGTGCGGAACATGCCCGTGTAGACGGGGAGCAGCTTCTGGTGGATCTCGGTGGCCTTCTGGACGTCTCCGGAGGTGTACGCCTCGACCAGGGCGCGCAGCTCGGGGGTGACGAGGTGGCCGACGACCGAGACGAAGCCGACCGCTCCGATGGAGAGCAGGGGCAGGTTCAGCATGTCGTCGCCGGAGTACCAGGCCAGGCCGGAGCGGGCGATGGCCCAGCCCGCACGGCCGAGGTCGCCCTTGGCGTCCTTGTTGGCGACGATGCGCGGGTGCTCGGCGAGACGGACGATCGTCTCCGTGCCGATCGGGACGCCGCTGCGGCCGGGGATGTCGTAGAGCATGACCGGCAGCCCGGTGGCGTCGGCGACGGCCGTGAAGTGCCGGTAGAGGCCCTCCTGCGGGGGCTTGTTGTAGTACGGGGTGACCACCAGGAGGCCGTGCGCGCCGGCGCGCTCCGCGGCGCGGGCCAGTTCGATGCTGTGGTGGGTGTCGTTGGTGCCGACTCCGGCCACGACCTGGGCGCGGTCGCCGACCGCTGCCACGACGGCCCGTACGAAATCCGATTTCTCCGCGTCGCTGGTGGTGGGGGACTCGCCGGTGGTGCCGTTGACGATCAGGCCGTCGTTGCCTGCGTCCACCAGGTGGGTGGCGAGCCGCTGTGCGCCGTCGAGGTCGAGTGCGCCGTCCGCCGTGAAGGGCGTGACCATGGCGGTGAGGACCCGCCCGAAGGGGGTCTGCGGAGTGGAGGTCGGAGCCATGGGTTACACGCTACTCGTTGCTCAGGTCGGGGTCTTCCCTCGGGGGAGTCGACAAGGTGGGACAAAGGGGGGACCCGGCACTGCCTGCTCGGGGGTTCAGGCAGTACCGGGCCCGTTCGATCAGGCTAGATGAACTTCACGAAATGCCGCAATACGGACACCTCGCGAGACTGAAACGTACATGTGTACTCGCAAGGCTTGAGCTGCGGTTCTACGGGGCCACGCGCCCGTTGGCGTTGAAGGCGGCGTACGTGAGCGGCATGAGACGGGCCCACTCGGCCTCCATCTTCTCGCCGACCATCTCGATCTCCCGCTGTGGGAAGGACGGGACCTTCGCCAGCTCGTGCTGGGTGCGCAGGCCGAGGAAGTGCATCAGCGAGCGGGCGTTGCAGGTGGCGTACATCGACGAGTACAGGCCTACGGGGAGCACCGCGCGGGCGACCTCGCGGGCGACGCCGGCGGCGAGCATCTCCTGGTACGCCTCGTACGCCTGCCGGTAGGAGTCCTCCATGGCGCGCCCGACGAGCTCCTGCTGGGCCGGGGTGCCCTCGACGAAGCGGTACTTGCCGGGGCGGCCTTCCTGGACCAGCTTGCGAGACTCGTCCGGGACGTAGAAGACCGGCTGGAGCTCCCGGTAGCGGCCCGACTCCTCGTTGTACGACCAGCCCACGCGGTGTCGCATGAACTCCCGGAAGACGAAGATCGGGGCGCTGATGAAGAAGGTCATCGAGTTGTGCTCGAAGGGACTGCCGTGCCGGTCCCGCATCAGGTAGTTGATCAGGCCCTTGGAGCGCTCGGGGTCCTTGTCCAGTTCGGCCAGGGACTGCTCGCCGACGGTCGAGACGCGGGCGGCGAACAGCACGTCGGCGTCGGACGCGGTCTGCTTGACCAGCTCGACGGTCACATCACTGCGGAAGCCGGGCTTGAGGTCGTCGGAGGGGGTGTCGGTCACGGCGCGGGGGGTCCTTCCATCACGTCTCTCGGGCGGCGCCCACTCTACGGCGCGGCACCGACAACCGGGCCTTCGGCGCCGAGGGGCGACATACGGCGGCGAACTTCTGCGAACTTCTGCGAATTCGGTGAAAGTGGGCACCTTTCGGAGCCGTCGTTCGTCTGTGTCGGTGACAGTGATTCGTTCGACACACGAAGGAGATGTGCACCAGATGTTCGGTCGGCGCGAACCCGTACCGTTCGCCTTTGTCGCCGAGGCCGACAGGTTCCGCAGCAATGTCACCCCGCCGCCCCGTGAGCGGGCCTCCGTCGGTCAGATGGCCGGGCGCTGGCTGCTGGGGCTCACCCTCGTGGCCGGGCTGGTGGGCTCCCTGGTCATCGGGATGCCGGCGCTGTCCGCCGATCCCTCGGGGTCGGGGACACAGCAGTCTCAGGCGACCGGGGGGGCGCTGAGTCACCCCCGGCCGTGGCACCGGCTCCATCCGGACCCCCGAGGGTGGTGACCGGCGGCACGGATCGATAGCCTCACCGGGCACTGCTGACGCATGGATCGAGTGAGGACCCGCCGTGCCCCTGCCCTTCCTGACGGCCGACCGCGCTTTCGACACGGCGGACGATGTCGCCCTGCCGTACGACGACCGGGACCGCTGGCGGCGCCCGTACCGTCCCGGGCCGTGGCGGGTGGGGGCGGCGGCGCTCCTGCTGCTGCTCGCGTCGTTCGTGCTGTTCGCCGCGGTGATCATCACGGCGACGGCGAAGCCGGCGTCCGCCGGGACGGTCTTCGCCATCGCCCTGGTCGTCGTGGTCTGCGCGCTGCGGCTGCTGCGCATGGGCGTGTGGGTGAGCTCCCGGGGGCTGCGCCATGTGGCCTTCGTGAGCACGCGTACGACGTCCTGGGAGCAGGTCGTCTCCGTGCGCACGGTGCAGCAGCCGGTGCGCTGGCTGGGGCTGCCCCGGACGGTGCAGGGGCAGGCGCTGGTCCTCACCCGGCAGGGGCGTTCGGCGGAGTCGCCGGCGCCGCTGCTGACCTCGCACAACGCGGACTTCCTGGGGCGGGACCAGCTGGCCTTCGACCGGGCGGCCGACACCGTGGAGGCGTGGGCCGCCGAGTACCGGCGCGGCTGAGCGGCCCCAGGCCCCCCGGCACCGCTCCGCGCGCTCAGTGAGAGGTCTTGTACAGGGCGATCGCCCGCTGCATCGCCTTGCGCGCGCGAGGGGTGTCGCGGGCGTCGTGGTAGGCGACGGCGAGCCGGAACCAGCTGCGCCAGTCGTCGGGGGCGTCCTCCGTCTCGGCCTTGCGGCGGGCGAAGACCTCGTCGGCCGAGTCGCGGTCGACCCGGCCGCTGGGCAGCCGCTTCAGCTCGTCGACGGGCAGGCCGCCCTCGGCGTCGAGCAGGGCGGCGAGCCGGTTGGCGTCGCGGACGAACTCGGTGTTCTTCCACAGGAACCAGACGCCGATGACCGGCAGGATCAGCACCGCCACGCCGAAGGTGACGGTGAGGGGCGTGCCGGCCTCGATGAGCAGCACGCCGCGGCCGCCCGCCAGGACGAAGTAGACGACCAGGACGGCGGCCGTGATGGCGTAGGAGATCTTCGCGCGCATGGGGTCGGCTCGGGCTCAGTTCAGGTCGAGGAAGTGTTCCAGGCCGAAGGTCAGGCCGGGAGTGGTCACCACGCGGCGGGCGCCGAGCAGGATGCCCGGCATGAAGCTGCTGTGGTGCAGGGAGTCGTGGCGGACGGTGAGGGTCTCGCCCTCGCCGCCGAGCAGGACCTCCTGGTGGGCGAGGAGTCCGCGCAGCCGGATCGCGTGCACCGGGACCCCGTCGACGTCGGCGCCGCGGGCGCCGTCGAGGGCGGTGGTCGTGGCGTCCGGGGCGGGTGCGCTGCCGGCCTGACGGCGGGCCTCGGCGATGAGCTGGGCGGTGCGCGTGGCGGTGCCGCTGGGGGCGTCCACCTTGTTCGGGTGGTGCAGCTCGACGACCTCGACGGACTCGAACCAGGGGGCGGCGATCTGCGCGAACTTCATGGTGAGGACGGCGCCGATGGAGAAGTTCGGCGCGATGAGCACGCCCGTCCCCGGGGACTGGTCGAGCCAGCCCCTCAGCTGCGCGAGGCGGTCGTCGGTCCAGCCGGTGGTGCCGACCACGGCGTGGATGCCGTGGCGCACGCAGAAGTCGAGGTTGCCCATGACCGAGGCGGGGGTGGTCAGCTCCACGGCGACCTGGGCGCCGTTCTCGGCGAGGGTCTCCAGCTTGTCGTCCCGGCCGAGGGCGGCCACCAGCTCCATGTCGTCGGCGGCCTCGACGGCCCGTACCGCCTCGGAACCGATCCGGCCCTTGGCACCGAGGACCGCCACGCGCAGCTTGCTCATGTCTGTTGCTTCCTTACGGGGGTGGGTCAGGCGACGGCGTCGTGCAGGCGGGACGCCTGTTTGTCCTTGAGCGGGCCGATGACCGACAGGGAGGGCCGCCGTCCCAGGACGTCACGGGCGACCGAGCGGACGTCGTCCGGGGTCACCGAGGCTATCCGGGCCAGCATGTCGTCGACCGACATCTGCTCGCCCCAGCACAGTTCGCTCTTGCCGATACGGTTCATCAGCGCGCCGGTGTCCTCGAGGCCGAGGACGGTGGAGCCCCTCAGCTGGCCGATGGCGCGCTCGATCTCGTCGTCGGGGAGTCCGTGCTCGGCGACGTGGTCGAGTTCGTCGCGGCAGATCTTCAGCACGTCGTGCACCTGGGAGGGCCTGCAGCCCGCGTACACGCCGAACAGGCCGCAGTCGGCGAAGCCGGACGTGTACGAGTACACGCTGTAGGCCAGTCCGCGCTTCTCCCGGACCTCCTGGAAGAGGCGGGACGACATGCCGCCGCCGAGGGCGGTGTTCAGCACGCCCAGGGCCCAGCGCCGCTCGTCGGTGCGGGACAGGCCCGGCATGCCGAGGACGAGGTGGGCCTGCTCCGTCTTGCGGCCGGTGAGCTCGACCCGGCCGGCGGTGCGCAGCGCGCGGCTGCCGCCGCGCGGGGCGATCGGCTCGGCGTCGGGGTTCTTGAGGGCGCCGGCCTTCTCGAAGGCGGCGCGGACCTGGCGTACGACCTTGTTGTGGTCGACGTTGCCGGCGCAGGCGACCACGAGGTGGGTCGGGTCGTAGTGCTTCTTGTAGAAGCGGCGGATGCGGTCGGCGGTGAGGGCGTTGACCGTGTCGACCGTGCCGAGGACCGGGCGGCCGAGGGGGTTGTCGCCGAACATGGTGTGCGCGAACAGGTCGTGCACGCAGTCGCCCGGGTCGTCCTCGGTCATGGCGATCTCTTCGAGGATGGCGCCGCGTTCGACGTCGACGTCCTCCTCCTGGATCAGTGAGCCGGTCAGCATGTCGCACACCACGTCGATGGCGAGCGGCAGGTCGGTGTCGAGCACGCGCGCGTAGTAGCACGTGTACTCCTTGGCCGTGAACGCGTTCATCTCGCCGCCGACGGCGTCGATGGCGGAGGAGATGTCCAGGGCGGACCGGCGGGAGGTGCCCTTGAAGAGCAGGTGCTCCAGGTAGTGGGTGGCACCGTTCAGGGCCGGGGTCTCGTCGCGGGAGCCGACGTGGGCCCAGATGCCGAAGGTCGCGGAGCGGACCGAGGGCAGCGTCTCGGTGACGACGCGCAGGCCGCCGGGGAGGGTGGTCCTGCGGACCGTACCGATGCCGTTCTCGCCCTTGATCAGGGTTTGGGTACGGGCGACGGCCCGCGCCTCCGAGGAGGTGCGGGCCGTCGCCTTGGCGCTACGGGACGTCACTTGTCGGCGTCGTCCTTCTTGTCGTTGTCGGAAGCGTCCTCTTCGCCCTCGATCACGGGGATCAGGGAGAGCTTGCCGCGGGAGTCGATCTCGGCGATCTCGACCTGGACCTTCTGGCCCACGCCGAGGACGTCCTCGACGTTCTCCACGCGCTTGCCGCCGGCCAGCTTGCGGATCTGCGAGATGTGCAGCAGACCGTCCTTGCCGGGGAGCAGGGAGACGAAGGCGCCGAACGTCGTCGTCTTCACGACCGTGCCCAGGTAGCGCTCGCCGACCTCGGGCATCGTCGGGTTGGCGATGCCGTTGATGGTCGTGCGGGCGGCCTCGGCGGAGGGACCGTCGGCGGCGCCGATGTAGATGGTGCCGTCGTCCTCGATGGTGATCTCGGCGCCGGTGTCCTCCTGGATCTGGTTGATCATCTTGCCCTTGGGGCCGATGACCTCGCCGATCTTGTCGACCGGGATCTTCACGGTGATGATCCGCGGCGCGTTCGGGGACATCTCGTCCGGCGTGTCGATCGCTTCCATCATCACGTCGAGGATGTGGAGGCGGGCGTCACGGGCCTGCTTGAGGGCGGCGGCCAGGACGGAGGCCGGGATGCCGTCCAGCTTGGTGTCGAGCTGGAGGGCGGTCACGAACTCCTTGGTGCCGGCGACCTTGAAGTCCATGTCGCCGAAGGCGTCCTCCGCACCGAGGATGTCGGTGAGGGTGACGTAGTGCGTCTCGCCCTCGATCTCCTGGGAGATCAGGCCCATGGCGATACCGGCGACGGGGGCCTTCAGCGGCACACCGGCGTTCAGCAGCGACATGGTGGAGGCGCAGACCGAGCCCATGGACGTCGAGCCGTTGGAGCCGAGGGCCTCGGACACCTGGCGGATCGCGTAGGGGAACTCCTCGCGCGTCGGCAGGACCGGGACCAGGGCGCGCTCGGCGAGGGCGCCGTGGCCGATCTCGCGGCGCTTCGGGGAGCCGACGCGGCCGGTCTCACCGGTGGAGTACGGCGGGAAGTTGTAGTTGTGCATGTAGCGCTTGCGGGTCACCGGGGAGAGGGTGTCCAGCTGCTGCTCCATGCGGAGCATGTTGAGGGTGGTGACGCCCAGGATCTGGGTCTCGCCACGCTCGAACAGCGCCGAGCCGTGCACGCGCGGGATGGCCTCGACCTCGGCGGCCAGGGTGCGGATGTCGGTGACACCGCGGCCGTCGATGCGCTTCTTCTCCTTGATGACGCGCTCACGGACCAGGGACTTGGTCAGCGAGCGGTACGCGGCGGAGATCTCCTTCTCGCGACCCTCGAACTCCGGCAGGAGCTTCTCGGCGGCGAGCGCCTTGACGCGGTCCAGCTCGGCCTCGCGCTCCTGCTTGCCGGCGATGGTCAGCGCGGAGGCGAGCTCCGGCTTGACGGCGGCGGTGAGCGCCTCGAGGACGTCGTCCTGGTAGTCCAGGAAGATCGGGAACTCGCCGGTGGGCTTGGCGGCCTTCGCGGCGAGGTCGGCCTGGGCCCGGCAGAGGACCTTGATGAAGGGCTTCGCGGCCTCCAGACCGGCGGCGACGACCTCCTCGGTCGGCGCCTCGGCGCCGCCCTCGACCAGCTTGATGGTCTTCTCGGTGGCCTCGGCCTCGACCATCATGATCGCGACGTCGCCGTCCTCCAGGGTGCGGCCCGCGACGACCATGTCGAAGACGGCGTCCTCGAGCTCGCTGTGCGTCGGGAACGCCACCCACTGGCCGTTGATCAGCGCGACGCGGACGCCGCCGATCGGGCCGGAGAAGGGCAGACCGGCCAGCTGGGTGGACGCGGAGGCGGCGTTGATCGCCACGACGTCGTACAGGTGGTCGGGGTTGAGCGCCATGATCGTGGCGACGACCTGGATCTCGTTGCGCAGGCCCTTCTTGAAGGACGGGCGCAGCGGGCGGTCGATGAGGCGGCAGGTGAGGATGGCGTCCTCGGAGGGCCGGCCCTCGCGGCGGAAGAAGGAACCGGGGATCCGGCCCGCCGCGTACATCCGCTCCTCGACGTCCACCGTGAGCGGGAAGAAGTCGAGCTGGTCCTTGGGGTTCTTGGAGGCGGTGGTGGCCGACAGCACCATGGTGTCGTCGTCCAGGTAGGCCACGGCGGAGCCGGCGGCCTGGCGGGCCAGGCGGCCCGTCTCGAAGCGGATGGTGCGGGTGCCGAAGGAGCCGTTGTCGATGACGGCCTCGGCGTAGTGGGTCTCGTTCTCCACTAGCGTTTTCTCCGTTACTTTGTCGTCTTTCGTCCCGCCTCGCCCGTGTGGCGGGGGGACGGGGACGGAGAAGCGCTCCACTGGTGCGGGCCGGTCTTCGATCGAAGCTCCCGGGGTTCACTCTCCCGGGGGCCACTACCGAGGACCGGCGGCGGCGAGGTGCGCTTCTCCTCGTGCGTCGTGACGTCCGATGACGTCGGTCGGCGGTGCCCTGGGGACCGCATACCCATGCGGTGCGGGGCATCACACCGAGTTGTGTCTCTTGCGTTGTGCTACCACACTACAAAGGCGCGGTGACACTTCGCACGTACAGCAAAGGGAGCGGTCCCCTTTCTCCAGGGAACCGCTCCCTTCACGGCGTCTTACTTGGCGCCCGCCGCACCGCGGCGGATGCCGAGGCGGTCGACCAGCGCGCGGAAGCGCTGGATGTCCTTCTTGGCGAGGTACTGCAGCAGCCGGCGGCGCTGGCCGACCAGGATCAGCAGACCACGACGGGAGTGGTGGTCGTGCTTGTGGGTCTTGAGGTGCTCCGTCAGGTCGGAGATCCGACGGGACAGCAGAGCGACCTGGACCTCGGGGGAGCCGGTGTCACCCTCCTTGGTACCGAACTCGGAGATGATCTGCTTCTTCACTGCGGCGTCGAGCGACACGCGTACTCCTCATAGTCTGTGAGTGGCCACCGAGCGCCCCCGGTCTTCGTCTCGGGGGGTCTTCCATGACTCGGAAGGCGGGGATCCGCTGGGCGCGGCCTCCAGGGCGAGCTCGCTCCGGGGGTGCGTACACAAACGGCCGTCGCTCAGGATACCAGGCGGTGACGGGTGCCTCTCCCCCGGTCCGCCGAACCGGCCGGGCGGACGTCGTGGGCCACTAGGGTGAGCACCCGGACCGTTCGTACGTCGGGAAGGGGTCGCTGCGGCATGGCGGAGACGGCTGAGGAGATCAAGGCACGCAAGGAGCGGGAGAAGGACGAGCTCTACGCCCTCGACATCTCCGGTGTCGAGTGGCACGGCGCGCCGGGCACCGAGGAGCACGAGGAGCGGGTCGAGATCGCGTACCTGCCCGGTGGTGCCGTGGCCATGCGG
Source organism: Streptomyces sp. NPDC044984 (assembly GCF_040646935.1). Classification (NCBI taxonomy): domain Bacteria; kingdom Bacillati; phylum Actinomycetota; class Actinomycetes; order Kitasatosporales; family Streptomycetaceae; genus Streptomyces; species Streptomyces sp. NPDC044984. Next base: position 51,148 of record NZ_JBEZBE010000041.1, on the reverse strand, counting down.
TCCTCGCTCGACCCGGACACCGTACTGCGGTACACGGAGGCGGAGTGGCGGGCCTTCGTGCTGGGCGCGCGGGACGGGGAGTTCGACCTGGAGCCGGCGGGTCCCGAGGCGGAGTGACCGCTCCGCGACGCCCGGTGGAAGGCACCCGCGCGGGTGCCTTCCACCGGGCGTCGCACGTCAGCGTCCTGCCGGGCGTCGTACGTCAGCCGGTCATCGACCGCACCGACGCGTACACGTCAAAGACGGCGAGCGCCAGCGGCACCAGCGTCAGCAGCACGAAGCCCTCGGCGATCTCCATGAACCGGCCCCAGAAGGGCGTGACCCCGCGACGGGGGACGACCAGGCCGATGGCGGTGACCAGGGCGATGGTCACCGCCACGGCCGCCGTCAGCCACACGCTGCGGACGTCGAGGGCGGTGGTGTCGCCCTGGAGCGCGTCGCGCCAGTCGTGCGCCGGGGGGTTCATCGCCAGTCCCAGGCCGAGGAAGACCAGGCAGAGGAGTCCGGCCGCCAGCGTGGGGGCGACCTGAGCGGTGTACCGGAACAGCTGGGCCCGCATCAGCATCGCGACGCCGGTGGCCAGGGCGAGGAGTTGCGCCCAGACGCCGCCGGAGAAGCCGAGGACGATCGACGCTCCCACGGAGACGAACGCGCATCCGCCGACGAGTCCGACGAGGAGTTCGTGGCCGCGACGGGCCTGGGCGAGGATGCGCTCGGTGTCGACGGGTTCCGGAGCGTCCTGTTCCTCCGTCAGGTAGGAACCGCGCGACGCGCTGGGCGGTTCGAAACCGATGGGCAGCCGGGCGAAGCGCACGGACAGGCCCGGCAGGAAGGCGAGGGCGCACACCGCCAGGGGCGCGCACACGGCGGCCGTCTCCGTGGGCTCCAGCCGCGTCAGCATCGCGAGGAACGTCGTGAGCAGGCCGATCGCGGAAGCGAGGACGAAGGCCACGAAGGGGCTGTCGCCGCCCGGCGACACCAGGGCGAGAACGACGGAGGCGACCAGCACCGCCGCGCACGCCAGGAGGAACTGGAGCCGCCCGATGCCCTGGCCCTCCGCGAGCGGCAGCAGTCCCGAACCGGCCACGGCGACGTTGGGCAGGGCACCCAGCCCGAGGGCGACCGCGGAGCCGCGATCGTCGTACACGCGCGCGCGGACGCACGCGAAGATGATCAGCAGGACTCCGGTGACCGCGGCGAGGATGCCCTGCAGGCCGTGCATGTCGTGGCGGACCTGGGAGCTCCAGGCCACGAACGCCAGCAGCGCCGGAAGGACACCGCCCGCCACGAGACCGGCGACGCGGGTGAGATCGCCGTCCCACAGGGTGCGGTCGCGGGTGACCGCGGATGCCACCGCCTCCGACACGTCGTCGAAGACGGCGGGGGGCAGCGACTCGGAGAACGGGCGCAGCGTGAGCAGTTCGCCGTCCAGGATGCGCTGGGCCGCGAAGGACCGGGCGCTGTCGAGAACGGTCCCGTCGCGGCGTACGAGGTGGTAGCCGACCGGTGCCCCCTCGGCGGGACTCTGCTGGGAGAACCGAAGGATCTCCGGGTACAGGTCGGCGACCGGCACGTCGTCCGGCAGCGCCACGTCGACACGGCTGTCGGGGGCCACGATGGTGACCCGGCAGAAGCCGAGTCCCGTGCCTGCCCTGGACGGGGCTCCGGTGCCCGGTCCGCCGGCCGTGCCGGCCGGCGCGGAGGCCGTCGTACTCACCTGTTGTTCCCCCTCGTCGGTACTGTGGACCTGCGCGTACCGTCGCGCACGGTCCCTGGGCGGTGCTTCCGTCCGATCCGCCCGCCGGCCACCCTGTCCGGGCCCGGGCCGACGGACCACGCGTGTGCCGCATGTCGCGCGGCGCACCGAATTCGGCGGCCGATTCGCAACTGCTCACACGTCTCACGGCACCCTACCGCTCACCACCGTCGGCGGCTGTCAGTAGGATCGCGCAGCGCGATCAATGTTCGCCGAACACGGGACGGCGGGCGGAACGGATCCGTTCGGCAAGGGAATTGGTGCGAGTGAGTCACATCGTCGTCAAACGTCCACCACGTGCGCTGCCGAAGGACGTGCCCACGAACGAAGTCGTGCTGCAACCGCCTCCGGAGCTGCCGCGCGGCCAGCAGGAGGGCGCCCTGATGCAACTCCTGCCCATGCTCGGCATGGGCGGGTCCGTGGTGTTCTTCTTCAATCCGCAGGCCCAGCCGTTCATGAAGATCATGGGCATGGTGATGGTGGCCTCCACCATCGCCATGGGCGTCGCGATGCTGGTCCGCTACCGGCGCGGCAACCAGGGGCAGCTGGCGGACCTGCGCCGGGACTACCTCCGCTACCTGTCGCAGGTCCGGCTCACCACCCAGGAGACCGCGAAGGCCCAGCGTGACGCCCAGTACTACCTGCACCCTTCACCGGAGCAATTGTGGGCCCTGGTCGCCGAGGGCAGCCGGGTGTGGGAACGCCGCTCGGGTGACGCGGACTTCGGGCAGGTACGGGTGGGCCTGGGCCCACAGGCCCTGGCCACTCCCCTGGTTCCGCCGGAGACCGCTCCGGTGGATCAGCTGGAGCCGCTGACCGCCGGGGCCATGCAGCGCTTCGTGGCCACCCACAACACCCTCGACGCCCTCCCGATGGCGATATCCCTGCGCGCCTTCTACCACGTGACGCTCAGCGGCGACCCGAAGAGCGTGCGCGGCACGGCCCGTGCCGTCACCGCCTCCCTGGCTTCGCTGCACTCCCCCGACGACCTGGTCGTCGCCGTCGCCACCGGACACGAGTCGGCACCCGAGTGGGAATGGGCCAAGTGGCTGCCCCACGCGCAGTCTCCGACGGCCGCGGACGGCGCCGGCAGCATGCGCCTGGTCTCGACCGACCCGGTGGAGCTGGAGGAACTGCTCTCGACCCGTCTCCAGGGCCGCCCGCGCTTCCACCCGGGCGGGCCGCCGGTGCCCGAGCAGCCGCACCTGGTCGTCGTGCTCGACGGCGTCTCGCTGCCGCCGACGTCACTGCTGGCGAGTCCGGAGGGCCTGCAGGGCGTGACCGTGCTGGAGGTCGTGCCCGGCAACCTCACCACCGGACGCGGTGACCTCTCCGTCGTCGTCCGCCCGAAGGAGCTGCGCCTCGAGTCGGCGCACGGCATGGTCTACGAGGGCACGTCCGAAGGGCTCTCGTACGAGGCGGCGGAGGCCCTGGCCCGGCAGCTCGCCCCCCTGCGCATGGCGTCGGGCGGGGACAACGACGAACCGCTCCTGTCCAACCTGGAGTTCACCGATCTGCTGAACCTGGGTGACGCCGCAGCGGTGGACCCGCGACGGACCTGGCGGCCCCGCTCGCAGTCCGAGCGGCTCCGGGTGCCGATCGGCGTCGGCGAGGACGGCCGGCCCGTGATGCTCGACCTCAAGGAGGCGGCGCAGGAGGGCATGGGCCCCCACGGCCTGTGCGTCGGCGCGACCGGTTCCGGCAAGTCGGAGCTGCTGCGCACCCTGGTGCTCGGCCTCGCCGTGACCCACTCCTCCGAGACCCTCAACTTCGTGCTGGCGGACTTCAAGGGCGGCGCCACCTTCGCGGGCATGGCCCAACTGCCGCACGTGGCGGCCGTGATCACCAACCTGGCCGACGACCTCACCCTCGTCGACCGGATGGGCGACTCCATCCGCGGTGAGCTCAACCGGCGCCAGGAGATGCTCCGCGACGCGGGCAACTACGCCAACATCCACGCCTACGAGAAGGCCCGCGCCGCCGGTGCCCCGCTGCAGCCGATCCCGTCCCTCGTGCTCGTGATCGACGAGTTCAGCGAGCTGCTCACCGCGAAGCCGGACTTCATCGAGATGTTCGTGCAGATCGGCCGCATCGGCCGGTCGCTGGGCGTGCACCTGCTGCTCGCCTCGCAGCGCCTCGAGGAGGGCCGGCTGCGCGGGCTCGAGACCTATCTGTCGTACCGGATCGGTCTGCGCACGTTCTCGGCGGCCGAGTCGCGGGCGGCACTCGGCGTCCCGGACGCCTACGAGCTGCCGAACGTCCCCGGCTCGGGTTTCCTGAAGTTCGGTACGGACGAGATGGTGCGCTTCAAGGCCGCGTACGTCTCCGGCGTGTACCGCTCGGGCGCCGACCGGGCGGCGTCGTACGACGGCCCCCTGCCCGTCGACCGCCGGCCCGTGCTGTTCACGGCCACGCAGGTTCCGGTGCGGTACGTGGTGGTTCCGCGACAGCGCGACGCGTCCGACGGCGTGCCGGACGGCGAGACCGACGACGCGCTGGCCGACACCGTCCTCGACGTCGTCGTGCGGCGCCTGGAGGCGCAGGGCCCGGCGGCGCACCAGGTGTGGCTGCCCCCGCTGGACAGCCCGCCGTCGCTCGACGCGCTGCTGCCCGGCCTCGCCGAGGTGCCCGGCCGCGGCCTGACCCAGCCCGGCTACGAGGGCGCGGGCCGGCTCGTCGTCCCGGTCGGCCTCGTCGACAAGCCGTACGAACAGCGTCGCGACCCCCTGTGGCTGGACTTCGGCGGCGCGGCCGGCCACATGCAGATCCTGGGCGGTCCGCAGTCCGGGAAGTCGACGCTGCTGCGCTCGATCATCGCGTCCTTCGCGCTCACCCACACCCCCCACGAAGTGCAGTTCTACGGGCTGGACTTCGGTGGCGGCGGCCTGTCCGCCGTGGCCGGGCTCCCGCACGTGGGCGGGGTGGCGTCCCGCCTGGACCCCGAGAAGGTGCGGCGTACGGCGGCCGAGGTGTACGGCGTCATGACGCGCCGCGAGGAGTACTTCCGTACGGCGGGCATCTCCTCGATCGCCGAGTTCCGTACCCGCCGTGCGCGGGGCGACATCTCCGTGACCGACCAGCCCTGGGGCGACGTCTTCCTGGTCATCGACGGCTGGGGGAACTTCCGTACGGACTACGACGCGCTGGAGCCGATCGTGGTGGACATCGCGACGCGCGGCCTCGGCTACGGCATCCACCTGATCCTCACCGCTTCCCGTTCCATGGAGGTCCGCGGCAACCTCAAGGACCAGTTGATGAACCGCCTGGAGCTGCGGCTCGGCGATCCCATGGACTCCGAGTTCGACCGCAAGGTCGCGGCCAACGTGCCGACGGGGGTGCCCGGTCGCGGCCAGACCCCGCAGAAGCAGCACTTCATGGCTGCGGTCCCGCGGATGGACGGCCTGTCCTCCGACACGGACCTCGCGGAGGCGACCCAGGCGCTCGGGACCGAGGTGGCCCGGCACTGGCAGCAGCCCGGTGCTCCCGTGGTGCGCCTGCTGCCGAGGGAGTTCCCGGCCCACCAGCTCCCCCCGGGCGACCGGTTCCCCCGTCAGGGGATCTCCTTCGCGCTCGACGAGGACAACCTGGAACCGGTGTTCGTCGACTTCGAGCAGGACCCCTTCTTCCTGATCTTCGGAGAGAGCGAGTCCGGCAAGTCGAACCTGCTGAAGCTACTCATCTGGCGCCTGACCGAGCGCTACGACGGCGACAACTGCAAGTTGTTCGTCATCGACAACCGGCGTTCCCTGCTGGGCGTGACCCCGCCCTCGCACCTGGCCGAGTACGTCCCCATGTCGAACCAGATGCAGCACCACATGGACGCGCTCGCCGAACTGATGCAGCGGCGCACACCGACCGCGGACGTCACGCCGCAGCAGCTGCGCGACCGCAGTTGGTGGCGGGGGCCGACGGTCTACATCGTCATCGACGACTTCGACCTGGTGGCCACGTCGAGCGGCAACCCCCTGGCCGGCCTGACCGAGATGCTCCCCCTCGCCCGGGACGTCGGCGTGCGCTTCATCATCGCCCGGTCCACCGCGGGCGCGAGCCGCTCCGGATACGAGCCCTTCATGCAGCGGCTGAAGGAACTCGGCGCACAGGGCGTGGTCCTCAGCGGCGACCCGGCCGAGGGCGATCTGCTGGGCGGCGTACGTCCGCGTCCGATGCCTCCGGGGCGGGGCGTGTTCGTCTCCCGGCGACGGGGGCGGCCGTTGGTGCAGACGGGGCTTGTGGCGGAGGAGGAGCTCTGACGGTTCACCGGCGCCGGCGGCTCTCATCGCCGCTGCGTGCACTCGCACTCGGCTGAGGCTGCCCGATGACCAGTTGCCGAAGCGGCGGTGGGACGGCCCGGGGATGCGGGGGGCGGCTTCCCCGGGTCGGAGCACACCTCGACGCCGCAACCCCGCGACGCCGGGCAGCGGAAGTGGTCGGGCAGCGCGCCGGTGATCCACCGGAGAAAGCCGGGCTGGAGGCCGCTGCCGCCGGCAGCCGTCGTCAGTGCGTCGGCCATCAAGGGTGCGCGGTGGTGGTCGACCATCGAGTAGCCGACGATTTCGCAGGTCGTCAGGTGGTCAGGTGATCCAGCCAGGTCGCCGGATACAGCCAGCCCCCGTCGGTGAGGGTGCAGGTGATGTCCTCCAACGCGTGAGGCCCCTCGACCGGAGCTTTCTTTTGCAAGATCGTTCCTGCCAGGGGCCTTACGGTTGTACGGCTTGAGGACAGCAGAGTCCAGCCCGATCCGGCGATCATGACGAAGTGACGGCCGGTTACGGAAAAAGGATCACTGCAGGTACCGGGACGCCGCCAGGTCGCCTTCCATGTACGTACCGCCGGACGAGCCCACGACCTGACCGATGCCCATCAGGGCCACGTGGATGTCACTGGCTTCCTTGTCCCAGCGCCGCAGCTTCTCGTCGAAGGTGTCCTGCGCCTTACCCGCCCAGTACTGCTTGCTGTTGACCACCATCTGCCGGAGCTGCTGGAGGTCCTCCTCGAGCTGCTTCGCCTCGTTGGCGATGGTGGTCGCCGCGATGTCGAGACCGTCATAACCGACTTGCAGTCCCTCGTTGTTACGGCTCATCTCTGCCTACCTCGTCTCGCTCGTGTGTGCTGTTGACCGATTACCGGGAATTCCGCCGGCTCAGAACGAGCTGAACGGGGACGGCTGCACCGTGGGGGCACCGTCCAGGACGTTGATCTTGTTCACGGAGGCGCGGACTTCGTCTTCCTTGCTGTCCTTGATGTTGCGCGCCGTGGTCATCGCGTCGATGACGTCGGCGAGGACGCGACCCATGTTCTGCAGGGACGTGTTGATCTCGTACTGCTTGGTGTCGAACGCGGCACGACCGATGCCGTGCCACTGCCCCTCGAGGCTGTCGATCACACCCTGGAGGCTGCGCACCCGCTTCCGGATGTTCTCGAACTTCTCGTACATGTCCTTCTGCAGCTTGACTACTGCTGCATCTTCGAGCTTCTGGTCGACGGCCATGGTCAGCCGGCCCTCCCTGTCCTTGTTCGGATTCCCACTGTTGTGTGGCTCAGTGGCTCAGTGGCTTACGGCGGTGAGTGCGGGGTTTCCGCCCGGTTCGGTCTTCGTGAGCCGGGCGGGGTGCGCGTGGGCGACGGAACCGAACCGGTGTCACCGTGCGCGTCGTGCGCGCAGCACCGCGAAGGCGGCACCGCCGATCACGATCACCGCCGCGGCGGCGCCCAAGGCGATCCACATCGTGTTGCTGTCGTCCGACGACTCCGCGGACACGGTCTCCGCCTTCGATCCTGCTCCGGCCGCCTTGTCCGCGGAAGTGGACCCCGCGCCCTGTGACGCGCCTGTTGCAGACGGGGAGGGAGCGGCCGAGGACGGCGCGATCTCCGTCACCAACTTCTCCCCATCCTTCTTGTTCCACTTGCCGAGCGGATCGGAGTAGGGGTCACCGGCGTCGTAGTTCGGGTCCGCGAGCACCACGCGCGGCCGGATGGTTCCGTACCCGGCCTTCTGCGTCGGCTTGTCCTTCGCCCACTTGCGGCCCGCGGTGTCGATCAGCGCGCGGGTGACCTGGTTCGCGGTCCAGTCGGGGTGCGCGGACCAGATGAGGGCGGCGGAGGCTGCGGTGATGGCGGTGGCCTGGCTTGTGCCCTGGCTATCGGAGCAGTAGGTACTGAAATCAGGTCGGCAGTATGCCGGGATGTTCTCCCCCGGAGCTACAAGGTCAACGTAGTTCCCATAGGCAGCGAAGTCCGATACTTTGCTGGACTCGTCGATGGACGAGACGCCCAGGACATACGGGTAGGCTGCCGGATACGCGATGAATTCACCACCATGGTTTCCCACAGCAGCAATCAGTAGCTTCCCCTTCGAAGCGACGTGCTTGATCGCTGCTTCAACCTCAGGGTAAATGGCACTCACGCCGAATGACATACTGACGATCTGCGCGTCGGTTTCCGCAACTGCTCGAAGGGCTTCCGCTGGTGTAGCCGTTTTCCGCTTTCCCTCACCCTCCGGCTGTTCTTCAAGCTGAATCCGATATGGAATGATTTTCGCTCCGGGTGCAAGCCCTCGGATGCCACCACTCGCCCCGGTACCAGCGATCAGTTCGGCCATGGTCGTTCCATGACCGTCGTAGTCATCGGTGGCGCCGTAAGCAACGTTCTCGGGTACCTCGTCGGCGAGTACCTGCCCTTTGAGCGAATCAGTACGGGAATTGACTCCGGAGTCAATGACCGCGACCTTGATGCCCTTGCCCGTGCTGACCTTCCACATCTGCTCGGCCTGCATGGGTTCCAGGTACCACTGCTTCGACTGGACATCGGCGGCAGCAGCACCCGGGGCGAACGCCACGCTCGCCGTGACCAGGGCGCTCACGACGGCGCCCATGGCACGTACGCGTCGCCCTCGACGTGTCCCTGACTTCATGGTGTGGTGAGTCCTCGCTAGCGTTTTAGTTGACTGGCGGTGCATCATGCCGCGGTTTGCCGGGTTCGCCCGTCTCCTCGTCTCCGGTCACTCGCGGGGGCCGCTGCGCTCTCTCCGCTCTGCGGTTTTCACCAGGCCTGCCACGGCCACCGGGCCCTCGTACCAAGCCAGTTCCGCCCTGAGTCATGCCGTTGCGCGTTGCGTTGGCGGCGGATTGTTGCGCAGCAGGGTTTCCGACGATTCCGGGCACAGCCGCGCCTCCTCGCGCGTTGACTGTGCTCGAACCGGGTCGTGCCGGGGAACCAGTCGCCCCAAAGACACCGGGCTGTCCGGGTCCACCGACCGCGGGCCGGGAACTGGAGGTTGTCCCGGCACCGGCCACCGTGCCCGGAGGGATTCTCTGTCCGCCTCTCACCGATCCCCCGGCAGCAGTCGAGGGACGGCCTCCCACTACGCCGCCTGTGCTGCCGGCACCTGTGACCATGCTGCCCGCCGCCCGAGGCGTCGCCGTACCGCCGGCCCGCGGCGTACCACCGCTCACCCCCGGTCCCATGGGCAACGGCTGGGCCGTGGAGGTCCTGCCCTGAGCGACCGGCGCCCCCACAACTGCTGCTCGACCCACTTGCCCCAAGGGCGCTCCGGCTGCCATGTGTCCTGGCGTCACACCCGAGGCACTCCCACGGACCGCACTCGTTCGCCCTTGAACCGCGACAGGCAAAGTAGGACGCGCGCCGCTTGGCCTCCCGTCGGAACGCCCCGAGAGGAGCGGAGGAAGCGGGGCGCCGAAGCCATTCGTGGCTGGATTGGCCGTCCCACTCGCGGTACCGGGGACACCAGTGGGTGCCGTCTGTCCTGCGGCGGTCGCTGCCGGGGGCGGCAGTGTGCCGACACTGTCAATGGTCGTCCCGACGGGAGCGCCGAGGTCGATGCTCTGCTCCGTAGTGACATCCCCGGGTACCGCGAGACCACGCATGCTCTGCGGAGCGGCGTGCCCTTCCACAGTAACCGTCGGGTGGTGCCCCTCAACTTCCCCTGTTGCAGTTTCCTGAGCCGTTCCGTAGATCGGTGTTTCAGGCGAACCCGGCCCCCGGTAGCGTCCCTCCTTCGGCTTCGGCACCCCCACATCCGGCATCGTCTTGAACTTCGGCGGCTCCAGCGCCGCCAGCTGCTCCTCGGACACCGCGTAGTACGACGACAACCGGTTCATCTGGTTGATCGCCTCTTGGCGGTTCTTCTCCACCTTCAGGGCCGCGGTGTACTCGTCGTTGCTCTCGACCCGCTCGTCCTTCGGGAACTGGCCGGGGCGCATGGCCTCCGCGCGGGTGTCGCGAGGGGGCATCGCCTTGCGGACGTCCGCGAGACCCACGGCCGCGGCGGTGATCTGGTCACCCGCTCCGCCGGCGAAGTCGCTCAGCGCGTACGTGTCGGTGACGAGTGAACGCCCCCACTTGCGGAACGCCTCGCCCGACTCCCCGACCCAGTGGACCCTTTCGATGTGGCCGTCCAGTTCCTTGGCCGCGTCCTTGATGGCGTCCCGCGCCGACCACAGGGCCTTGCCCGAGGACTCCAGGTCCTCCGGGTCGGTCTGCTCGACCAGGTCGACCATGGCGTTGAGGCTGTGGTTCTCGAAGTTCGTACGGCCCTGCAGGGCCTGCCCGACGGGGGTCGATTCGACCGCCGTGCGCATCAGTCTGCTGAGCGGGTCGATCGCAGGCCGTTCCTCGACGCCTCGGGTGAAGTCCGTGAGGAAGTTCTGCTGGGAGACCCGCTCCAGGTCCGCCTCGTGCTTGTTGTCGGTCATCGTCACAGGCTCCCGCTGGTGTCCCCGCCCTTGGCGCGCTGTTCGCCGTCCCTGGCGTCCTGAATCTGTCCGATCTGCACCTGGATCTCATGGAAACGACGACGCTGTTCCTCTTCGAGGTTGTCGAAGCCCACGTGCGCACCCCTGACGGCGATGCCGATCGCCTCGATCTGCAGGTGCAGTGTCTTGGAGAGCGCGGTCAGTTCCTCGTGGACGCGGTTGTACTGGAGGTACAGCCCGTGCGCCTCCGGGAAGGCGGCCGTACTGCCGCTGTTCAGCGACGTGGGTTTGATGGTCTGGCCGCCGACCCGCGTGGGGTGGGCTGCGGAGCCCTCCAGATCGCGCAGTACGCCGTCCACACGCTTCACGAACGTGGTCAGCGCCTCGTCGGCGACTTCCAGGTTCAGTGCCCTGGTGGCGGACACGCCACCCACCATGTCTGCTGGAAGCACGTCGCTCCCTCCCCGTTTCCCCGTGACACCGTCGGCCGAGACCGACCAGCTGGCCAGTTGTGCGCCCTACGTTCGCAAACCAGTCGTGATCGCCACTCTAACCAACGGGTACGACAGAGCCAATCGTGATGTGTGCCAACTCAGTTACGGCTGTGCCCTGTAGGTGCCTTTTCGGCCGATGTTCGGCCGACGCCCTCATCGCACCGCGCATGCGGACATGGTGGCGGTAGCGAGGCACGCTTCACCTGTCACCTCGACCGGAACGGGTGGATCCACCCAGAACCTTTACGCCAGCAACCAGGTTATGGGAGCCGTAGCGTCTCGGTGTTACTCGGGTGGGTTGCTAGCTTGCGCCGGAGTCCGGACGCCGCTGAGCGTCGTCCGACCGACAACGGCGCTGACGGTCCTGTACACGGGGGGAGGTAGCCGTCCATGGCATGGGACGAGTGGGAGCAGCTCAAGGCCGACGCCCTGCAACGGCAGCAGGGTTCCACGCGGATGCAGCTCAACGAGCTGGACGGGGGCGGTGGTTTCGGCGGCCCCGGCAGGCCGGACACGTACGGCGGCCTCAAGGTCACCAACGACGGGCTCACCAAGATCGGCAAGGCCGCCTTCGGGCTCTACGACCAGTTGTGGGACAAGGCGCGGGTCGCCGTACCCAGCAGTGACTCGGCCGCCGCCGACCTGTCGAAGCAGGGGTTCGCGCTCGGCTCGGGGCTCAAGCACGTGTCGAACCGGTGGGAGGAGCAGCTCAAGTCCCTGATGGACGCGTGCGCCCACATCTCGAACCACATGCGGGTGACCAAGAAGCTGCATGACGACGACGAGGGTTACATCCAGCGCCAGATGAGCAGCATCGCCGATCTGGACGCCGGGTTCGACGAAAGGGTCGGGGCTCCGGGCGAGAAGAACAGCATCTACGGGGAGCCGAGCAAGAAGAAAAAAGAGGAGTAGTGGGGCGCTGAGGACGCCTTCTGCCGCGTCCTGCACTCACCGCTGCTCGCACCACCTCCCTCAGCCTGCTCCTCGTCTCACTTCCAGGACGTGCACCCATGGAACTCGACACTCTCCGCGACGCCAACTTCACACTGCTCGACGACGCCGTCGAGGACTGGTCGACGCTCGTCAAGAGCCTCGAGGGTCTGAAGAAGGACGCCGAGGACGATCTGCGCAAGAGGGCCAACAACGCCGATTGGGCCGGCGTGAACGCCAAGGTGTCCAAGGAGTTCATCGGCAAGACGGCCGGCGAGTTCGCGGACGCCCACACCCAGGCGAAGAGCATCTACAAGATCCTCAGCGACACGGTGGGTGAGCTGAAGGGTTACCACCGGCAACTCGTCGAAGCCATCGAAGGCGGCCGGAAGAAGAACCTCACGGTCATCGGGTACGAGGGTGGCTTCACGGTCACCACGAACGCTCCCCCCGAGGCGCGGAGGGCGATGGACCAGGACAACAAGGGCGACATCACGGCCCTTCGCGACGAGATCCAGGGGATCCTCGACAAGGCCACCGAGAGCGACAACTCGGCCAGGACCGTTCTGCAGGCCCTCGCCGACCAGAGCGAGATGGGCTTCTCCGACGCCGGTTACGCGGACCGGGACTCCGCCGCCGAGGCACTCAAGCAGGCCGACCAGTTGGCCGCGCTTGCCAGGAAGAACCCTGACGACCTGACGGTCAAGGACTTCGACAGGATCAACGCCGGGCTCAAGAAGTACACCGGTGACGATTTGTTCGCTGAGCGGTTCGCCACGGCGCTCGGGCCCAAGAAGACTCTGGAGTTCTGGGCCGGGCTCAGCGATCCGCAAAGGGGTAACTGGGAACTGGGGCGCGACCGTCTGGAGCAGTTCGAAGATCTGCAGCGGAACCTGGGAACGACCTTGGCGAACGCCACGCAGAGCGATACGGCGGCCATGGCGGACTGGAAGCGCACGATGATCGACATCGGTGACAAGCCGATCTACGGCAACCACGGCGGACCGATGGGCTTCCAGGTCATGAGCAACCTCATGCGGACCGGCGACTACGACGACCGCTTCCTCACGGACTACGGTACGAAGCTCATGGCCACCGAGCGCAAGTTTACCGGTAACGGTGAGCATGCGAACACCGCCTGGCACAGCGGCCCCGTGGCTCCCCGGCTCAACCGGATCGGGGAGGACAGCGGGGCCGACGCGCTGACGGGGTATCTGAAGGGGTTGTCCAACAGCCCGGACGCGGCCACCGACTTCTTCAACCAGCAGTTCGTGGCAAAGGACGACCCGGACAACCCGTTCGAACGGGATTCTGACGACAAGAATGATTACAAAGGGAAGGTCTCTCTCAGCAACTTTCAGTACCTGTTCGAAGAGCGAGACTGGCCCCAGGAGACGAATTCCAAGGGGGACGACCTTCACACCGGACAGAACAACTTGGCGCTGGCTTTGGAGGCCGCGACAACAGGGCATCCAGCGGGTGAGCTGCCTACGGCAGATACACCCGCGCACAACGAGGGTCAGGCCAGGCTCATGCAGAACCTGATCTCTTCGGTCGCGGACGATCCTTCCCGACTCACGAAGAACAGCTATATGTCCGACAGTATGGGGCAAATGGCTGCCGAATACATGCCGGATATCCACCGTGCTCTGCACCCTGGGACGGAACGCGAGGACCAACTTTTCCCTGTCGCGGGCGCGGCAGCACAACTCAACGAGACCGACACAACCCGCTTCCTGTACTCCGTGGGGCGTAATCCGGAGGGCTACGCGGCCATCAATCTCGGCCAGCACAGCTACACGACAAGCCTGATGCAGTACCACTTCCAGCATCCCGACATGTACCTGAACGACCCGAACTTCTCGCAGGACGAAAATCTGAAGAAGACCATCGAGGACATTGCCCGTGTGGGCGGTGAGATCGAGGGCACCATCGGGGCCGGACGAGCCTACGAGGGCGAGATCGAAGGTGGCAAGAAGGACGCAGACTACAACTCCGTCATCGAGGAAATCGGAACCTGGGGAGGTACCGCGGTTGGGATCGGTGTCGGCCTCGGTACGGCACCGCTCGTCGGGCCGGGAGGCGTTGTTGTTGGTGGGGTGGCTGGCACTGCGGCGGACGAGATCATCGGAGCGATCACCGGAGGCGCCGTGAAGGACAGCTCGGGCCAGGTCATCTACCGCAATGGACAGGACCTGGAAGGTACCAAAGATTCGACTTACACACTCATCGAAACCGCCGCTAAGAAGGCAGGAGAGAACGTCGGCCATCCCTCTCCGATGATTGTCTCCGCTGCCGCGACAGCGGCCGAGCAAGGCTTCAACAACGCCGGGAAAAACGTGCATGACGCACTCGACGGTGAAGGCATTCCGCGACAGCTAGAAAAGGAAGACTAATTCGTGAAGTTCAGACGGAATGGATACGTAATCGCGGTTGCCGCCGTCATGCTTGTAGCCCTGGGTGGTGTCGCATATCTGTTCAGGGCCCCTCCGTTCTCCAAGGAGAAAGGAGAAATCGATGCGAGCGCCGTGTGTGACTCACTCGGATCGGCATCTCAAGCCAGAAGGGCACTCACGTCCGTGCTTCCGGAGAAAACTTCGTACGCGTTCGACGACGAGGTCCACCTTCGCGTAGGCGATCACGATGACAGCTACCGTTCCTACTGCTCCATCTCGGGGGATGGCGATCAGCTCATGTCTGTCTCGACCACGATGATGCGCGACGAACCGTTGGAAGGTTGGATTAACAGCGAGGTTGTTGAATTCGCAGGTCGGCAGCAATTAACGCCCTTCTTGGCGAAAATCAAGAGTGCGGCCTCGCCATCAGTGGCCGCCGTCTTCATGCCCTGTGTATCACCTGGGAAGATCCCCGGCGGCCAGTACAACATCAGCGCGGTGGTTCATCTCGAGAAGGCGGGAAAGGCGAGCGACACAGACAGGCGGATGGCGCTGATCGAGCTGACGAAAAGCACTGTCGCGTACGCACATGACAAGGGGAATTGTGATATGTCCTCCGATCTAAGCCCGTAATAGAGGACGTCAGGGATGCCGTCGCGCGTTCCCCCTCCCGCCATGAGTTTCAGACCGCCACGTTGGCGGATGACAGCGACTCCCTGCTCACCGGCACGGGAGCTGTGCAGCGAGTGCGTTGCAGCAACTCGGAGCGGCCCGAGCACATCCTGTTCGCCACCGCCCAGGTCTACGCCGACGGCGTGGACGACTCGGCGGCCATGGAGGGGTTGGTCACCGCGTACGCCCGGGCGGTCGAGCGTTCCGCGGTGTGCCGTTGAGAGCGGGACAGGCGGGTCAGCAGGCGACCTTGCGGCTCGTCACCGCGTACGCGTAGCCCGGTGTCGTCGATCCATCGCCTCCGCTGAGGCTCGGGACCAACCGGTCTTGCTACTTGGGACGGGTGCGCTGCGCGTGGACGCAGAAGGCGACTTCCGTGGCGTCACCCGTGACGGTGCGGGGCGAATCGGTGGCCGTGTTGCCGGCGGTCGGGTGGGCGTCGATGCCGAGTCGGGGGCTTCGCCGCCGTGTTCCACGACCTCGTTCTCGGTCATCGTGGAGTCGCTGCCGTCCAGGGCCGTCACGGTCCGCTCCACCGCACTGGTCGGTTCGTCGTCGCTCCCCTAAGCACCGTTCCCAGTGGCCAGGCCGCGGACGCTCACGACGATCATGAGCACGGCCATCGTGACCAGCGTCAGGCGTGCGACGACGAAGGCCGAGTCGGGGACATCGGGGGCCGAGGGGTTGGAGGACTCGCGCCAGGCCCGTACGCGGTCGGCCTTGACGCAGGCCATCGCGAGCAGTACTGCGGCCAGGATCAAGCCGAATACCGACAGTTTTTCCAGTGGTGTCATGCGTGGCCTCCCCGGCCTCCGTGCCTGCGTCGTGCGTCTCTCACCGCGACCGCCGTACCGGCCAGGCCCGCCGCCAGGACCAGGCCGCCGACCACCACGTACGTTCCCAGACGGGTGTTGCGTTCCTCGGCCGTCTCGCCGAAGTGCAGGGGGGCCACGGCGGGTGCCTTCGCGCGGATCGCCCCTTCCTCGGCCCGGGGGGATTCCACGGGGCGGGCCGGATCGACGTCCGTGAGGGCCTTGACGGGGTCGATCACGCCCCAGCCGACCAGGCGGTCGTGGCCGGGGATCGAGCGTTCCGCGGTCTGTTCGATCTGGGCGACGATCTGGCGGGCGGTCCACTTCGGGAACTTGGCCTTCAGCAGTGCCGCCACCCCGGCCACGTACGGGGCGGAGAAGCTGGTGCCATTGTCCGCGCAGTGGCCGTTGCCGGGGACGGTGGACACCATGTCGACGCCGGGGGCGGCCACGCCCACGAACTCACCGGACTGGGAGAAGGGCGCCCGTTCGTTGTTGCGGTCGGAGGACGCCACGGCCAGGACGCCCTCGTAGGAGGCCGGGTAGGTGACCTTGACGTTGCCTCCGAGGCCGTCGTTGCCGGCCGAGGCGACGACCACGACCTGCTGGTCCAGGGCGTGGTCGACCGCCTCCTCCAGGCTCGGGTCGGGCCGGACTGCGTTGGCCGTGTCCTGGGAGATGTTGATGACGTCGGCGCCCGCCTGGACGGCGTAGCGGATCGAGTCCGCGAGGGTCTTGGCGGTGCCGTTGCCCTCCGCGTCGTTCTGCTTGATCGGGATGATCGTGGCCTCGGGGGCCAGTCCGACGAAGCCGGTGCCTTCGGCGGGGCGGGCCGCGATGATGCCGGCCACGCGGGTGCCGTGGCCGACGGTGTCGGTGGTGCCCTGCGCGTTGCCGCGCTCGATCTTCTCGCCCTTGGCGTTCTTCGACGGCAGGAAGTTCCTGCCCTTCGACGCGTCGACGGCGTCGGAGAGCTGGGGGTTCTTCACGTCGACGCCCGTGTCGATCACCGCGACCCGGACGTCCTCCCCCTTCGACTGTGCCCACAGCGCGTCGAGGTTGACGCGTTGCAGCGCCCACGGCCGGCCCTCGTACTTCTTGGACGGGAACGTGCACCGTCCGGCGTCGTCCGCCCGTGCCGCGGGGGCTGCCGGGAACACCAGGACGGTCCCCGTGAGGACGGTGGCGGTGAGCACGGTCAGCGTCGTGCGCGGCAGCGCGCGGGGGTGTCGGGCCGCGCGTACGCCGTCGGGCCGTTCGGTGGCGTCACGTCCGGTGCGGGTGTGTGTCGGCATGGCTGGTCGCTTCCTGACGGGCCGTGGCGGTTAGGAACCCTGCGGCTGCCGCGCGGCCGCTTCCGACAGGCGCGGACCGGTGGGCAGGAACGTCGACCACTGCGCCGGGACGGGAGAGGGGGCCACCTTCTCGTAGCCGAGGCGGGTCTGGGCGATCCTGGCCTCGTTGAGCCCCTGTTCACGCTGCTTGTCGGAGGTTCCGATGCCCTCGTCGTCCGTGGCACTGTCGCTGTTGGACTGCAGGGCGTAGCGCAGCCCCGTGTCGGTGACCAGGAAGACCCCGCCGGCGTCGGTCTCCGTGCCCTGGAACTGCCGGTAGAGCTGTCCGGAGCCCGGGGTGACGTAGGCGCTGGACGAGCCGGTGGGCAGCTGTTCCGGGAAATCGGTGCCCACCCAGGTGGACAGGGTCGTCCTGCCGTTCTTGGCGTCCACCGAGCGCAGGACGTTGCAGACGGTGTTGTGGCCGGAGGTCGCGGTGGTGCCGTCGTTGACCGTCTTCGGCCGGTACGACGGCCAGTTCTTCTCCCCCTCGAAGTCCGTGCTGTCGACGACCGCGCCGGGGCTGACCTGCTGGGCCTCGCCCGCCTGTCCGACACCGACCAGGTCGCCGCTGTTGAGCAGCAGGGTGGCGGTGAACTCGGAGATGCGCGCCACCTCGCCGGGCAGGACGACGTAGTACTGCATGCGCCGGCCGTCGTACGCCTTGATGACCATGCCGACCTTGTCGTACTGACCGAGTGCTTCGGCGGCTCCCGCTTCCGCGCCCGGGGTGTCCGGGATCTCCGGGATGGAGATCGGGTCACCCTGGTGAAGGGTGTCCAGCCACTCCTGGGACACGCGCTGCGGGGCGCGTCCCTGGGTGTCGAGGGCCTTGAGGAGCTCCTTGTCGGCCGGGTCGGCCAGCGGGTAGGCGTAGCCGCGGGAGTCGACCACGTACGGGGAGGTGCCGTCCGGGCCGACGACGTACATCAGCTCGCCCCGGGTGAGCCTGCCGGAGCCCTCGGTCCTGGACCACTGCTTCTCCGCGAGGACGAACGCCGCC
Organism: Streptomyces sp. NPDC044984; assembly: GCF_040646935.1. Lineage (NCBI taxonomy): Bacteria > Bacillati > Actinomycetota > Actinomycetes > Kitasatosporales > Streptomycetaceae > Streptomyces > Streptomyces sp. NPDC044984. The sequence continues at coordinate 33,040 of NZ_JBEZBE010000041.1, read as the reverse complement.
TTCTGGATGGCGCGGCCGCCGGCGCCGGGCCGTTCGCAGACCGCCCAGCGCTTGGCGGTCTCGGCCTCCTCGGGCGAGGGCAGCCGGTCGGGCGCGTAGGGGATGCCGATCGTGGCACCGTGCGGGGGTTCGCCTCGGTCGAGGACCTTCTCCTTGACGGTGATGACGCTGTCGTTGTCGGGGTCCAGGAGGAGTTTCGCGGACGCCATGTTGAGGACGGGGTGCAGTTGCTTCTTCCCCTCCGTCTTGAGCACGACGTACCGCGTGGTGGAGTCGCTGGCCACGATCACGTGTGCCCCCGGTTCGTCCCATCCCTTCGGGGCCGTGGGACTGAACAGGCCGATCGCGCCGAAGACGGCGAGGACGACCACGCCGACGATGACGCCCGGCACGACCGCCCTGAGCGGTTTGGGGGCGTCCTCTTCCGAACCCGAGGGGGAGGGCTGCAGGAAGGACGCGAGCGTGCGGCGCTTCGCGAAGGTGTAGGCGTTCAGTTCATCGCGCCGTGATGCCATCTGCTTTCGTTCTCTCCCCGTGCGAGAAAGTGGAGGACCGGTGGATGTTCAGTGGGTGGCCGCTGGACATCGGTCCCCGCACCCCCGGCTGCCTCTGGAACCCCGACTGTCAGTCTCGGCCCCTACTATGCCTGCTGCGCGTTCGGGTGTGTGGCACGGGTAGGGTGCTGGGGCCCTGCCGGTTTCCTGCGGGCAGTGCTTTAGGGAGAGTTCGGGGGTTTTTCAGTGATGGCTTCCGCGCCACGGACCCGGTCGCGATCGCAATCGGCGACATCGAGGACCGCCGTACCCCGTCTGCGGACGCGTTCGGGACACGGCGGCTCCTTCCTGGTCCAACGGCTGGTGCTGCTGGAGTTGGCGGCCGCCCTGGTGGTGTGCGGCTGGCTCATCGGCCCTTTCGTCCTGATGCCGGGTGCCGTCGTCGCCGTCCTCCTCTGCGTGCTCGCGGTCGTACGGCGGCGTGGACACTCCCTGCCGGACTGGCTGAGCAGTCGGCTGGCTCTGCGTGCCCGCCTCCGGAGAGCGGCGAAGACCCCGGTGCCGCCGGACGTCGACCCCGGTCTGATGCCCGCGGTGGAGTGTGAGCCGAACCTGCGGACGCACACCTACGACCACGGTGGCGACCGTGACCGGCGGCCGGTGGGCATGGTGGGTGACGGGAGCTTCCTCAGCGCCGTCCTCCAGGTGGAGGCCGACGCCGGTGCTCTGCGTGCCGAGCGCGGCCGCAGGCCGCTTCCGCTCGCGCTGGTCCGGGACGCGCTGGAGGTGGACGGCATCCGGCTGGAGTCGGCTCAGGTCGTGCTGCACACGCAGCCCGCGCCCGCGCCCCACCTGCCGCAGCAGTCCGTCGTGGTGACCAACTACCAGCAGTTGCAGGCCCAGAGCGTCTCGCCGGCGGTCCGCATCATGTGGATCGCGCTGAAACTCGACCACGAGCTCTGTCCTGACGCGGTGGCCGCGCGGGGCGGCGGGCTCCTCGGGGCGCAGAAGTGCCTGGTGCGGTCGGCGGAGCACCTGTCCAGCCGGCTGACGGGCGCCGGTTTCCGGGCGAGCCTGCTGACCGAGGAGGAACTGACGGCCGCCATCAGTACGTCGGCGTGCGCCAACCCCATGGTGACCGCCCAGGCCGGACAGAGCGACGCGCCCCGGCGGCGGACCGAGGAGTCCGGCCGCAGCTGGCGGTGCGACAACCGCAGGCACACCACGTACTGGGTCCGCCGCTGGCCCCCGCTCGGCGGTCCCGGTGACGGTCTGCCCCAGCTCGTCGCCGAGTTGACGGCGGTTCCCGCGCTGGCGACGACGTTCAGCCTGACCCTGGCCCGCAGCGGGCAGCGGGACGTGGCGGTCACCGGGCACGTGCGGGTCACCGGCCGCAGCAGCACCGAGCTGGCCGAGGCCCGCCGCGCACTGGAGCACACCGCACGCCGGGCGCGGACCGGGATCGTACGTCTGGACCGGGAGCAACTGCCCGGTGTGCTCGCCACTCTGCCGCTCGGAGGTGCCCGCTGATGGTCATGCCGACATCCACCACACCGGCCGGTCCGGTCGCCGGTGCGCAGCCGCCCGTCGGTCTCCGGGACCGCCTGCGCACCGGGTTCGGGTTGCTGGGACCCCGGCACCCGCGGCACACACTGTCCTTGGCCGAGGCCGACATGCTGGCCCTGCCCATAGGCGACGACGGAGTCGTGGTGGGTGTGAACGCCGAGGGGCAGCCTGCCGTTCTCGGGGTGAACCGCCCGACACCGTTCGACATCCTGCTCATCGGCGGTCTGTGGACGACGCAGGTGCTGGCGCTGCGCGCGGCGGCGACGGGGGCGAGGGTCGCGGTGGAGACCGGTCGGCCCGGGCACTGGGCGCAGGTCGTGCAGGCGGTCGGCGGCGGCCAGTCCGGGATGACCGTGCACGAGGTGGGCCGGGTACCGCCGCTCGGCGCCTCGGCGACGGGTCCCGTCCTGGTGATCCGGGACTGCGGCATGCGACCGCCGCGCGGGCGGGTGACCTCGGCGCCCTGGCAGTCCGTTCTCACGCTTCTGCCCTATCTGAGTCCGGTCGCGCCCAGGCTGGCGCGTCAGGCACGCCTGGTGGGTGTGCAACGCGTCTCACCTGATGAGGCGGTGGAGATCGGGCGGGTGACGGGATTGCCCCGGGCCGAGTACGAGGCGCTTCCCACGCTCGCCGACGGCGTCACCCTGTGGTGCACGGAGCGGGACCGGCAGTACGTGATGACGCAGCCGACGGACGCCGAGATCGGTCTGGTGGGAACGCCGCGCCGCATGGACTGACCGGACGACTCACCGCCCCTTCGGGCGCCATGTGCGGTTTGACGCGTCTGTAGGTGTTTGCCGACCGGTGGGTGACGGCGCGTGACGTCCACCGCGGGTGCCGCGAGGTGGGCGGGGCTGACGGGGCGGGGCTCCTGGTGATTAGGGTGGTACCCGGCGCGACGCCAGAACCCGGGGGCCGGGCATCGGCGTCCTACAGGGAGGGCCGGTTCGGACGACTTCGTTTCCTTTTCGGACACGTCGGACGACGAGAAATGGTCGCCCCAGCACGGCACAAGGGTGCTCGACCACACCAGGAGGAACTGTGAGCAGCGATCGGGACGGGACGCGCGGGGGCTGGGCGACACCCGGCGATGACCAGCCCGACGCGGAGTCCGCCATCGAGACGACGGGCGAGTTCACCATCGACTACGCGCCGCCGGCCTGGTACACGCAGAACGCTTCGGGGGGTTCGGAGTCGGGGGCGCCGTCCGCTTCATCCGGTTCGTCGCCCTCCTCACCTGCTTCGACCCCTTCGACTCCTTCGGCTCCTTCGGCTCCTTCCTCCGGTGGACCCGTTCCGCCGCTGCCGGGGGCGACTCCGCCGCCGCACGCGCCCGCGCCGGGGGCGCCCTTCACTCCGCCGGCGCCCGCACCCACACCGGGCGCCCCCTTCACGCCTCCGGCGCCCGCGCCCGCCGCGCCGTTCACGCCGCCCGCGCCGCCCTCCGGGGAGCCGGTGGCCGTGCCGAGGCTTCCGGTGGGGAGCGGGTTCGAGCCGCAGCGGCCGGAAGCGGGGAAGGAGCCCGCGGAGCCGGGGGCGGCTTTCCCTCCGGCCGTGCCGGACAGCCCGGTCGGTGGTTTCCAGGCCGACAACGGTGATCTGGAGAGCGGTGCGACGATCCGCTTCTCCGCCGCCGCGCTGAAGCGGGAGATCGCGGAGCGCGAGGCGGGCGCGGAAGCAGAGTCCGGGGCCGAGTCCGGGGCCGAGGCCGAGTCCGGGGCCGAGGCCGAGGCCGAGGTGCGGCTGGAGCCGTCCGGCGGTGAGGGCGGGACCCACGACGACGCCGGGAGCGCCGCGGGGACCTCCGGCGACCCGTCGGACGCCGACGACTCCGAGGAAGCTTCCGGTACGGCCGACGAGCCCGGCGCCGGCGCGGTCTCCGGCCCCGAGGACATCACGGCCGGCGAGGCGGAGACCGAGCATGCCGGGTCCTCGGTGACCGACGTGGAGGGCGGTGCCGCTCCGGCGGAGCCGAAGGCCGGGTCCGAGGACACCGGGCCGGTGGACGACGCGGTGCCGGCCGGCGCGGCTCCCGAGGACGACACGCCCCGGGACGCCGTCCCGGCCGCGCCCGACGCCCCACCCGCCTGGACCCTCCCGGCGCCGCAGGGCGTGCCCCCGGTGCCGTCGGCGCACCCTGCCGCCCCGGCGTCGCCCGGCCAGTGGCCCGCGCAGCCACCGCAGGCACCCGCCCAGCCGGCGGACGCGGGTGCACAGCCTCAGCCCGCGGCGGCGCAGGACCAGCCGGTCGTCCCCGCTCAGCAGCCGCCGTTCCAGCCCCAGGCACCGCAGCCCGCGCCCGCCGCCTGGAACCCGCCGACCGCTCCACCGGCCGGTTACGGCTTCCCGCAGCCCCCCGCGCAGCAGCCCGGGGCCCCGGCCGCCCCGGCGCCCAGCGCTCCCGCCGGCTACGGCTTCCCGCAGCCGGGCGCCGCCCCGACTCCTCCGGCCCAGCCCGCCGGTTACGGCTTCCCGCCCGCCGGTGCCCCCGGCACGGCGAACCCGCAGCCCGAGGCCGCCCCCGCACCCGGCCCGCAGGCCGGCTACGGCTTCCCCCGGCCGGGCGCCGCCCCGGCTCCCCCGGCCCAGCCCGGTGCGGCGGTCCCGCAGCAGCCCTCCGCGCAGCCCCAGCCCGGTACCCCGCCCGTGCCCGGCCCGCAGGCCGGCTACGGCTTCCCGCAGCCGGGCGCCGCCCCGACTCCCCCGGCCCAGCCCGGCGCTTACGGCTTCCCCCAGCAGCCGCAGCAACCGCAGCAGCCCGGCGTCCCCCCGCAGCCGCAGCAGGGGCAGCAGCCCGTCGATCCGCGTACCGGGGCCGCCTGGCCGCAGCCCATACAGCACGACCAGCGGCAGCCGACCAACCCCGGTGCGGCGCCCCTCGGTTACACCGCCGCCGTGGAGCTGTCCTCGGACCGGCTGCTCAACAGCAGGAAGCAGAAGGCGAAGAGCAGCCGCCCCGCGGCCGGCGGTTCGCGTTTCAAGCTGGGCGGCAAGAAGGAGGAGGCCGAGCGGCAGCGGAAGCTGGAGCTGATCCGTACGCCGGTGCTGTCCTGCTACCGCATCGCCGTCATCAGCCTCAAGGGCGGCGTCGGCAAGACGACCACGACCACCGCCCTCGGCGCCACCCTCGCCACCGAGCGGCAGGACAAGATCCTCGCGATCGACGCCAACCCGGACGCCGGTACGCTCGGCCGCCGGGTGCGGCGCGAGACCGGGGCCACCATCCGCGACCTCGTCCAGGCGATCCCGTACCTCAACTCGTACATGGACATCCGGCGGTTCACCTCCCAGGCGCCGTCCGGTCTGGAGATCATCGCCAACGACGTGGACCCGGCCGTGTCCACGACCTTCAACGACGAGGACTACCGGCGCGCGATCGACGTGCTCGGCAAGCAGTACCCGGTCATCCTCACCGACTCCGGTACGGGTCTGCTCTACAGCGCCATGCGCGGCGTGCTGGACCTCGCCGACCAGCTGATCATCATCTCCACGCCGTCCGTGGACGGTGCGAGCAGCGCCAGTACGACGCTGGACTGGCTGTCCGCGCACGGGTACGCGGACCTCGTCTCGCGGTCCCTCACCGTGATCTCCGGGGTGCGCGAGACCGGCAAGATGATCAAGGTCGACGACATCGTGGCGCACTTCCAGACCCGGTGCCGGGGCGTGATCGTCGTACCGTTCGACGAGCACCTGGCCGCGGGTGCGGAGGTCGACCTCGACATGATGCGGCCGAAGGTGCGGGAGGCGTACTTCAACCTCGCGGCGATGGTCGCCGAGGACTTCGTACGGCATCAGCAGTCGCACGGTCTGTGGACCTCCGACGGCAACCCGCCGCCGGTCGCCGCCCCGCCGCTGCCGGGCCAGGGCGTCCCCGGCCAGCCCTTCCCCGGTCACCCCGTCCCGGGTCAGCCCTTCCCCGGTCAGCCTGTCCCGGGTCAGCCCTTCCCCGGTCACCCCGCCCCGGGTCAGCCCATGCCCGGTCAGGCCGCTCCCGGTCAGCCGGGCCCGTACCCCCAGCAGTCGCAGCCCGGGCAGCCCCCGGCCCAGCCCGGCCACCCGTACCCGCAGGTCCCGGGCCAGCCCTATCCGGACCAGCCCTATCCGGCTCCGCCCGGACAGCAGCCGCCCCCGCAGCAGTAAGGGGCGCTCCGGCGCGGCAGGGGCGGGTCTCCCGAGTGACGGGAGGCCCGCCCCTGCCACTGTTCGCGGCGGGGTCAGCCCTCGTGGCCGACGACGGCCGTGACGCGGATCTCGACGCGCATGCCCGGTGCGCCGAGCGCCGCCACCCCGATCTGCGTCCAGATGGGCGCGCGCTCACCCATGCGCCGGCGGAACTGGTCGACCATGACCCGGTTGTGGTCCTCGCCGATGGAGTCCGTGGCACCGGGGATGTGGAACGAGTCCACGGCGATGACGTCGCGCCAGGTGGCGCCCGCCTCGGCGAGGGTCCTCTCGACGTTGTCGAAGGCCCGGACGATCTCGTCCTCCAGGGCCTCCGGGAAGTTCGTGTCGTCGTCCCATCCCCCCTGGCCCGAGATCTCGACGCGGTCGCCGACGCGCACCGCCTGGCTGTAGTGCAGCAGGTCAAGGTGTTTCGGGCCGTAGCCGGGGGTGACGAAGAACTCCGGGGCACGGGAGACGTCCGTGGTGGTGCCAGACATCGGGAAATCCTCTCGATTGACTTCACGCATGAAGTGAACGTACCACGATTGACTTCATGCATGAAGTCATGGCCGATTGGTAACCTGTCCGGATGAGCAGTGCCCCAGTCCCCGACACCAGCGGTGCCGCACCCGACGGACCCCAGTGGCTCACCGCGGACGAGAAGGAGGCCTGGACCGGCCTGATCTCACTCGTCCTGCTGCTGCCGGGGCGGCTGGAGTCGCCGTTGCAGCGCGAGGCCGGCCTCACGCTCTTCGAGTACCTGACCCTCAGCCACATCTCCGAGACCCCGGAGCGCCGGTTGCGCATGAGCGAGCTGGCGTATCTCGCGAACGGCTCGCTCTCCCGTCTGTCCAACGTCGTCAAGCGGTTCGAGGCGCGGGGGTGGGTCGAGCGCTACCCCGACCCCGACGACGGCCGCTTCACCATCGCCGCCCTGACCGACGCGGGCTACGAGGTCGTCGTCGCGGCCGCGCCGACACATGTGCAGGCGGTGCGCCGGCTGGTGCTCGACCCGCTGACCGCCTCGGACCAGCGCGCCCTGGCCCGCATCGCCGCCAAGCTGCGGACACGGCCGGTCGACCTGGCTTAGGGGCCGACCGGGCGGGCCGGTTGGGCCGGTTGGGCCGGGCGGGCCGGCGGTCCCCCCGGCCCCGGTCCGGGGAATCCGCCGTCAGGCGTTGGCCAGGAACGCGTCAGTGGTCTCGACCAATGGGCGGCACCGGACGCGTCAACTCCTTGTTTCCGCAGGCCACATGGGGTACACGCGCCGTTGACGCTCGCAGCTGTCGCTGATAGACACACTCATCACTCATCTGATCAGCCCGTCCTTCCCGTGCGAGCGATGACGCGAGGTCAGCGACCATGGACACGAACGATCAGTACGGCGGTCACCACCGCACCCCGGGACGCACCCGGCTCGTCATGGCGGCCGGCGCCGCCGCGCTCACCCTCACCGCCGGACTCGCCACCCCGCTCGACCCGGCGCCGCAGCAGGCCCGGGCGGCCGACGACGGCACCAAGGTGCTGACCGTCGCGGTGGCGCAGAGCGTCGACTCGCTCAGCCCGTTCCTGGCGGTACGGCTGCTCAGTACGAGCATCCACCGGCTCACCTACGAGTACCTGACGAACTACGACGCCGAGGACAACCACGTCGTCCCCGGTCTGGCCACCGAGTGGGAGTCGTCGCCGGACAAGCTGACCTGGACGTACACCATCCGTTCCGACTCCACGTGGTCGGACGGGAAGCAGGCCACGGCCGAGGACGCGGCCTGGACGTTCAACACGATGATGTCCGACCCGGGCGCGGCCACCGCGAACGGCAGCTTCGTCGCCAACTTCGAGAAGGTGACCGCGCCGAGCCCCACCAAGCTCGTCATCGAGCTGAAGAAGCCGCAGGCCACGATGACGGCGCTGGACGTGCCGATCGTGCCCCGGCACGTGTGGGAGAAGGTCGACGACTACTCCGAGTTCAACAACGACAAGGACTTCCCCGTCGTCGGCAACGGGCCGTTCGTCCTCACCGGCTACAAGGCGGACAGCCATGTGCGGCTGAAGGCCAACAAGGACTTCTGGCGCGGGGCGCCCAAGTTCGACGAGCTGGTCTTCCGCTACTACAAGGACCAGGACGCGGCGGTGTCGGCGCTGCGCAAGGGCGAGGTGTCGTTCGTCGCCGGGTCGCCCTCCCTGACGCCCGCGCAGGCGGACTCGCTGAAGGGCGAGAAGGACATCCACGTCAACGACGCCCCGGGCCGCCGCTTCTACGCCCTCGCCACCAACCCGGGCGCCAAGGCGAAGAACGGCGAGAAGATGGGTGACGGGCACCCCTCGCTGCTCGACCGGCGGGTGCGCAACGCGCTGTTCATGGCGGTGGACCGGAAGACCATCATCGACAAGGTGTTCCAGGGGCACGCCGTGGAGGGGGCGGGGTACATCCCGCCCCGCTTCTCCCAGTACTTCTGGGAACCGTCGGCCGACCAGGAGCTGGCGTACGACCCGGCCGAGGCGGCCCGGCTGCTCGACCGGGCCGGGATCAAGAAGAACGGCGACGGCAGACGCGTCGGCAGGGACGGCGAGCCGATCGACTACCGCGTGCTGTGCCACGCCACCGACCCGAACGACAAGGCGATCGGCCAGTACCTCGAGGAGTGGTGGGGCGACCTCGGTATCGGGGTCACGCTCGCCTGCCTGGACAACGTGACCGATCCCTGGCTGGCCGGCGAGTACGACCTCGCCTTCGACGGCTGGTCGGTCAACCCGGACCCCGACTTCGTGCTGTCCATCCACACCTGCGCGGCGCTCCCGGCGACCCCGGAGGAGACCGGCGCGACCGACAACTTCATCTGCGACAAGACGTACGACGAGCTCTACGCCCGGCAGCTCGCCGAGTACGACGCCGGCAAGCGGGCGGACATCGTCAAGCAGATGGAGTCACGGCTGTACGACCTCGGGTACATGAACGTCATGGCGTATCCGAACGCGGTCGAGGCGTACCGCACGGACCACATCGAGTCGATCACCACCATGCCGGCGAAGGCGGGCAACATCTACGGTCAGGACGGCTACTGGAGCTGGTGGTCGGCGGTGCCGGCGGCGGACTCCGGGGACGCGGACGGTGGTTCGTCGTCGACGGGCGTGGTCGTCGGGATCGTCGCGGGGGTCGTCGTCCTCGCGGGGCTGGGGGCGTTCGCCGCGCTGCGGCGACGGGCCACGGCCGAGGACCGCGAGTAGGCGGCGGACGGGGACCCATGACCTCCGACGCGACATCCGCATCCGTCGGCGGGAGCACGGGGGCCGCCGCCGGTCCGGTGAAGGACGGACCGGCTGCCGGCCGCGGGCCCCGCGGCGGCCGCGTCACCACCGCCTATCCGCGGTACGTGGCGGGCAAGACGGCCGGCGCGGCCGTGTCCCTCCTCGCCGTCCTCGTCACCGGTTTCTTCCTGTTCCGGCTGATCCCCGGCGACCCGGTGAAGTCCATGACCGGGGGCCGACAGGTTTCGGCCGAGCAACTGGCGCGGTACCGGGAGCAGTTCGGGCTGGACCTGCCGCTGTGGCAGCAGTTCACCGACTACTGCGGCAAGGCGCTCACCGGCGATCTGGGCACGTCGTACCAGTTCAACGCGCCCGTGGTCGACAAGATCTCGGAGGCGCTGCCGAACACGCTGCTGCTCACCGGCACCGCCTTCGTGCTGTACACGGCGCTCGGCATCGTCCTCGGCACCCGGTCGGCGTGGCGGCACGGGCGGTTCGGGGACCGGTTCCACACCGGGCTGGCGCTGGCGCTGTACTCCCTGCCGTCCTTCTGGCTGGGGCTGCTGCTCATCGTCACGCTGTCGGTCGGGATCGGCCCGCTGCCGGGGCTGTTCCCGACCGGTGGCATGGAGTCGGGCGGCGAGGAGGGCCTCGCCTACGTCGTGGACGTGGCGCACCACCTCGTGCTGCCGGTGGTGACGCTGGTGGCCGTGGAGTACGGGCAGACGCTGCTGGTGACGCGGTCGGCGCTGCTGGACGAGATGGGCAGCGACTATCTGACCACCGCGCGGGCCAAGGGGCTGCGCGACGACCTCGTACGGCGCCGGCACGCGGTGCCCAACGCGCTGCTGCCGACCGTGACGCTGATCTTCATCAACCTCGGGCGGACGGTGGCCGGAGTGATCCTGGTGGAGACGGTCTTCTCCTGGCCGGGGCTGGGCGGGCTGTTCTACCAGGCGCTGAGCGTGCCCGATCTGCCTCTGGTGCAGGGGCTGTTCCTCGTGTTCGCCGCCGCGGTGATCCTGATGAACACGCTCGCCGATCTGATCTATCCGCTGTTCGATCCCCGGGTGGGCCGATGACGACCGAGAAGATCCCGGCCGCGCGCCCTCGCGCCCTGGCGTGGCAGCGGCGCCGGGCCTCGGCCGCGCGTTTCTGGCGGCAGTACCGCACGCACCGGGCCGGTGTCCTCGGTCTGGCGACGCTCGCGCTGTTCGTGCTGCTCGCCGTGGCCGCTCCGCTGCTGGTCGGCTCCGACGTGGCCGACGTGACCGACGCGCCGGGCAGCCCGCTGGAGCGCCCGAGCGGTGAACTCCCCTTCGGCGCCGACCGGTTCGGGCGGAACCTGCTCGGCCTGGTGATCTGGGGGGCGCGGGTGTCGCTGCTGGTGGGGTTGCTCGCGGCCGTGCTGTCGGTGGCGATCGGCACGGTGATCGGGGTGACGGCGGGGCACTTCCGGGGCTGGTACGCGACGGTGATGATGCGGATCACCGACTGGTTCCTGGTGATGCCGACGCTGGTGCTGGCGATCGCGCTGGCCACGGTGATGTCCCGCTCGCTGCTGACGATCGTCGTGGCGATCGGGGTGACGACCTGGCCGACGACGGCCCGGCTGGTGCGGGCACAGACGCTGGCGGTGGAGACCCGGCCGTACATCGAGCGGGCGCGGGCGCTCGGCGGCGGGCACTGGCACGTCATGTCCCGGCACGTGCTGCCCAATGTGATGCCGCTGGTGCTGGCCCAGACGACGCTGATCATCTCCTCGGCGATCCTGGCGGAGGCGACGCTGGCGTTCCTGGGACTCGGCGATCCGACGGTGGTGTCGTGGGGCGGGCTGCTGCAGGACGCCCGGGAGGCGGGGGCGGTCAGTGCCGGGCACTGGTGGTACCTGGTGCCGCCCGGCATCGCCATCGCCCTGGTGGCGCTGGCGTTCACGCTGTGCGGACGGGCCGTGGAGTCCGTCCTCAACCCCAGGCTGGGGGTGTCCCGTTGAGTCTGCTCGACGTCAGGGGGCTGACGGTCACGTACGCGGGCGGGGCGGCCGCCGTGCGCGGGGTGGACCTGCGGCTGGAGGCGGGCCGCAAGCTGGGGATCGCCGGGGAGTCGGGCTGCGGCAAGTCCACCCTGGCGCTGGCACTGCTGCGGCTGCTGCCGGCGGGGACCCGGGTGGGCGGCGAGGTCCTGCTGGACGGCGAGGACGTGCTGGCCATGAAGTGGGGCCGGGTGCGGGCGGTCCGCTGGGCCGGGGCGTCCATCGTGTTCCAGGGGGCGATGCACTCCCTCAACCCCGTGCGGCGCGTCGGCGACCAGATCGCCGAGCCGGTCCTGCTGCACCGGAAGGCCACTGTGGCGGGGGCGCGGAAGAAGACCGGGGAACTGCTGGAGCAGGTCGGTCTGCCGGCCGCCCGTGCGTCGGCCTACCCGCACGAACTGTCCGGCGGTCAGCGGCAGCGCGTCATGATCGCCATGGCGCTGGCCTGCGATCCGCGGCTGATCATCGCCGACGAGCCGACGACGGCGCTGGATGTGATGATCCAGGCGCAGATCCTGCGGCTGATCGAGCAGCTGGTCGCGGACCAGGACGTGGGGTTGATCATGATCAGTCACGATCTGGCGGTCCTCGCCGGAACGTGCGACCGGCTCGCGGTGATGTACGCGGGCCGGGTGGTCGAGGAGGGACCGGCGGGACAGGTGTACGAGGCCGCCCGCCATCCGTACGCCCGGGCGCTGTCGGCCGCGTTCCCGCACGTCGGCGACCCGGCGGCGCGCTTCGCGCCGCGCGGTCTGCCGGGCGATCCGCCGGACCCGGCGGCGCTGCCGTCGGGTTGCGCGTTCCGTCCGCGGTGCCCGGTGGTTCTGGACTCCTGCGCCACGGAGGACCCACCGCTCCGGGAGGCGGGAACGGACCGGTGGGCGGCGTGCGTGCGGGTCGCTCCGGAAGGCACGGCGCCCGGTGGACCGGACTCCCCGCAGGAAGCGAGGCCCCGTACCCCATGACCACGTCCCCCCTCCTCGGTGCCGAGGGCGTGCACGTCACCTTTCCGGGCCGGCACGGCGCCCCGGACGCCCGGGCCGTGGACGGTGTCCACCTGGACATCCGTCCCGGTGAGATCACCGCCCTGGTCGGCGAGTCGGGCTGCGGCAAGACGACGCTGGCCCGCGCCCTGCTGGGCCTGGTCGAGCCGACCGCGGGCCGGGTCACCTTCGACGGGCGGCCGCTGGAGTACTCCGGCCGCTCCCTGAAGGCGTACCGCAAGCGCGTGCAGCTGGTGCTGCAGGACCCGAGCGGCTCGCTCAACCCCCGGCACACGGTGTACGACGCGGTGGCCGAGGGGCTGCGTATCCACGGCCACCGGGGTGACGAGCGGGCCGCGGTCGCCGGCGCCCTGTCCCGGGCCGGGCTGCGCCCGCCGGAACGCTTCTTCCTGCGCCGTCCGCACGAGCTGTCCGGCGGTCAGCGACAGCGCGTGGTGATCGCGGGCGCGCTGGTGCTGGAACCCGAACTCCTCGTCGCCGACGAGCCGGTGGCCTCCCTCGACGCGTCGGTACGCGGGGAGATCCTCGCCCTGCTGCTGCGGCTGCGCGCCGAACTGGGCCTGTCCGCGCTGGTGGTCACGCACGATCTGGGGCTGGCCTGGAACATCGCCGACCGGGTCGCGGTGATGTACCTGGGCCGGATCGTGGAGACCGGGCCGGTGGAGCTGGTCCTGACGGCCCCCCGGCATCCGTACACCCGGGCCCTGCTGTCGGTCCTCCCCGAGGCGCCGGGCGAGCCGGTGATCCTCACGGGCGAGCCCCCGGACCCGTCCCGCGTCCCGTCCGGGTGCCGGTTCCACGCCCGCTGCCAGGTCCTGGCGGGCGGCGAGGCGGACCGGGCGGGGGTGGCGGAGGCGTGCCGGGGCCGGGACCCGGGGATCCTCGACGGGGGCGGCGCGGCCCAGGTGGCGTGCCACTGGGCGCACGCCGGGAGGAGCTGACCGGCTACGGCTTCCCGGCCGCGGCCACGAGGTCCTTGCAGCGCTCGACGTCCTCGGCCATCTGCTCCAGCAGCGCCTCCAGCGTGTCGAACTTCGCCTGACCGCGCACGAAGGCCAGGAAGTCGACGGCGACGTGGAGCCCGTACAGGTCGAGGTCGACGCGGTCGATGGCGTACGCCTCGACCGTGCGCTCGGTGCCGTCGAACTGGGGGTTGGTGCCGACGGAGATCGCGGCCGGCATGGCCTCGCCCTGGGCGTGCAGCCAGCCGGCGTAGACGCCGTCGGCGGGGATCGCGGTGTGCGGGAGGGTCTCGACGTTGGCCGTGGGGAAGCCCAGGTCGCGGCCGCGCTGGGCGCCCCGGACGACGACGCCCTCCACCCGGTGCGGGCGGCCCAGGATCTCGGCGGCGCCCTCGACCTCGCCCTCGGCGACCAGGCGGCGGGTGAGCGTGGAGGAGAACGGCTCGCCGCCGCCCGCCTCACCGGACACGTACAGGTCGACGACCTCGACGTCGAAGTCGTAGACCCGGCCCTGCTCGGCGAGGAACTCCACGGTGCCCGCGGCCTTGTGGCCGAAGCGGAAGTTGGGGCCCTCGACGACCGCCTTGGCGTGCAGCTTGTCGACCAGCACCTTGACGACGAAGTCGGCGGCGGACAGCTTCGAGAACTCGGTGGTGAAGGGCAGGATGAGGACCGCGTCGACGCCGAGGTCGGCCATGAGTTCGGCGCGCCGGTGGTGCGGGGCGAGCAGCGGGGGGTGGCTGCCGGGGCGGACGACCTCGCTGGGGTGCGGGTCGAAGGTGACGACGACGGCGGGGACGCCGAGGTCCCGGGCGCGGTCCACGGCATGCCGGATGATCAGCTGGTGCCCGCGGTGGACTCCGTCGTAGGAGCCGATGGTGACGACGCTGCGCCCCCAGTCCTGGGGGATGTCCTCCAAGCCACGCCAGCGCTGCACTGTGCCTGCTCCTTGTCGAAACCTCGTCGGACGAACCCGGGTCCGCGGACTTCTCCGCGCAGCTCTAAGGGTGCCATGCCGTATGCCGGGGGTTCGCATCGGCATGGGGGCGGTGTGACGGGGGCACGTGCCGGCCGGGGTCAAGCGGGGACGCCCGTGCCGGCCAGGTTCTCGATCGTCCGGCGGGTGGCGGGTCCGACCAGCACGGCCCACTCGCCCGGGGCGTCGGTCAGCCAGCCGGCCAGGGCGGCGGCGAAGCCCGGCACCTGACGGCCCAGGTCGTCCAGGCAGCGGTCGAAGCGGGCGGCGCCCTCCGTGGTGCGGACGAGGAGCAGCCCGGTGCGGTGGACGAGGACGCGCGGCTCGGGGCCGGTGTTCCGGGCCGCGGCGCGCAGCACCGCCTCCAGGACGGCGGGGTCGGACTCGCGGGCGAGCAGGGTGTCCAGCAGTTCGCGGCGCAGCGGGCGGGAGGCCGGTGTCCCGGGGCCGGCGAGGACGCCGGCGAGGGCCACTCGGAGTGGTTGCGGGCCGTCGTCGAGCAGGCCGGTGAGCAGGGTCCTCAGTACGGCGCGGGCGGCCGGGCCCCCCTCCAGCCGCCCGTCGGCGTACGCGGTCACGGGTCCCGTCAGCTCCGGCCGCCGCCGCACCGCCTCCCGGACGAGTGCGGCGACCGGGCGGGCCAGGGCGGGTGGGGCGGCGTCGGCGAGGACGCGGAACGCCTCGCCCGCGCCGGCTCCGCCGAGCCTGGCCCGGAAGGCGTCGAGGACGGGCTCCGGGTGGGTGTCGAGGGCGGGGACGAGCGCGCTCGGCGGGAGGTGGGGATCGCCGGCCGCGAAGCGCTCCAGGGCCCGCGGGAGGTGGCGCTCCCTGCTGTTCGGGTCGCGCACGAGGAGGGCGAGGGCGCCGCCGTGCAGCTCGCGGTCGGCGGTGCGGACGAGGACGGCGAGCGCCGCGTACCGCAGCAGGGCGCGGTCGGCGTCGTCGCACGCGTACGGCGCGACCCGCAGTCCGTAGGCGACGGCCGTGGCCCGGCGTGCGGGCCGTGCGTCCTTCGCCCACCGGTCGACGGCCCTGCACATCGCGGCGGGCTCCTCCTCCGTCAGCACGGTGAGCAGCTGGTCGGCCCGCGGGTGCGCGCTGTCGGCGAGCGCTTCCGTCAACGCGTCCGGGGCCGCGTGCCGGTGGGTGTGCAGGAGCGCCTGCGCGGCGGTCGCCACGGTGGCGTGCGGGGTGGCGGGCAGCGGCCGCTCGTCCTCGAACCAGCGGATGAGGTACGGCGGTACGGCGACGGGGTCGGTGGCGAGCAGCCGGGCGGCGGCGTCGAGGAAGCGGGGCCCGTTCCCGCGCGGAGGGCCGTCGGCGTGGACGAGCCGGCGCAGCAGCGCGCACCGCGTTTCCAACGGCAGCCGGAGCGCGGCCCAGAAGGCGGGCCCCAGCTCCGGCGGCACGCCCCGCCCCTGCTCCCGCCAGGCCACGAGACGGTCGGCCAGCAGCCGCAGCACGTCCGTGTACGGCGTCGCGTCGGCCACGCGTGTGAGGGTTCCGCCGAGCAGGCGGGCGGCCCACCAGGACCCCGGAGCGGCGTCGAGGGCGTGCACCAGCTCCACGAGCCGCGAGGAGAGCCGCCGGTTCCCGTACCGCCGCGCGAGGAACAGCAGGGCCTCGACGACGACACCGACGCGGTGGTGCGGGACGGGGGCGGCGGCCGGGAGGACGGCTTCGGCGTCGGGGGCGGCCCGACGGCCGGCCGGGGGGAGACGGAGGCCGGCCGCGGCCCGTGGCCGTGCGCCGGGAGCGACGGCGGGCAGTGGCGGGCGTCCGACGGCCGCGCCGCCGTCGACCGCGGGCCCCGGGCCGGCCGCCGCATCCGTCCCGCCGTCATCGGCGGCGGTTCCCGGGTGGGTGCCGGGCGCCGCACCGCCGCGGTGGAAGGACCGCGTCGGGAGAAGGCCGTCGTCGGCGGGCCGGTAGTCGGTGTCGGCGACGGCCCAGGGGTCGGGACCGACCACGGTCCAGGGGTCGAAGGCGACAGCGGGCAGAGCACGGCGATCAGCCACCGGCCCGGCCCGGCGGCCGGACGGCGGGAGGGGAACTCCGGCGGAGTCCCGGTCGCCGGAGGCGGCCCGGGCGGCCGGCACGGTGCGGCGCCCGTCGGCCGCGCCGGTCCTGCGGGCGGCCGGCGGAAGAGAGCCCTCGGCGGCGTCCCGGTCGCCGGGAGCGGCGGCGGGCCCGGTCCGGTGGCCGGGCGGCGTGGGGCCGTCCTCGGCGGCAGCGGGCCGCGGGGTGCGGTCGTCGTGGGTGGCCGGGGTGGTGGGGGCGGTGTGGACCAGGGCGCGCAGGGCGTCGTCCACGTCGAGGTGGGTGCCGTGGAGCCAGTCGGCCAGCTCCTCGTCCGCGAACCGGTAGCCGGTCGTCCCGGCCGGGACGAGGAGCCCCTCGGCGAGCACGGCCGAGGCCCAGCCGGTGCCGCCGCCGAGCCGGCCGGGGGCGGGCCCCCGGGGGAACACCGCGTCGAACGTCTCCCGGTCCAGCGCGCCCGTGCCGAGGCTGCGCCGGGCGGCCTCGTGCACCTGCCCGGCGACCTTGGCGGCGAGCCGGCGTACGGCGGTGCCGCGGATGCCGTTCCCGTCGGCGAGGCGGACGGCGATCCGCAGGCACACCAGGTCCAGGTGGGCCGAGAAGACGTCGTCGCGGTCGACGGGGGCGTCGGGGACGGTGCCGGCGAGGGCGGTACCGGCGAGGGCGGACCGGATGTCCGCGAGCATCCGCAGGGTCAGGGGGTGGCGGGCGTCGGTGCCGACGACCGCGCCCGCGGGGATGCCGTGGCGGGCACGCGCCTCGTGGGCCTCCTCGGCGGTGAGGTCGCCGAGGGCCACGCAGGCGGGGAGCCCGTCGGTGCGGGGTGCGCCGGCGTGCAGCAGCTCCTCCGGGAACCCCGCCTCCTCCCAGTGCTCCGCGCGGCACGCCACCACCAGCCGGGCTCCCGTCGTCCGCAGCCACCGCGCGGTCCCGGCGGCCCACTCGGCCTGCCTGTCGAGCAGGGTCTCCTCGGGACCGTCGAGGAGCAGCAGCAGGGACCGGCCGGCCGTGCGGGCGAACCCGGCCAGGTGCTCCGGGCTCACGTCGCCGAGGGCGTCCGGGCCGGCCGGGAACGGGATGCGGGAGGCGGCGACGACGATGGCGGCCCGGTCCAGTGCCCGGCGGGCGGCGTCCGCGACCGAGCCGTCGCCCTCGTCCAGGTCGGCACCGCGCAGCCGGAGCGTGGGCAGGCCCGCGCGGTGACGGCGGGCGGCGAGCGCCGCGAGTTGCGTCGTACGACCGCTGCCGGGCGGCCCGACCAGGCCCAGCACGGCGGCCTCGCCCCGCTCGAACGCGGCGAACTCCGCGAGTACGGCGGGCCGGACGACGGGCTCCACGGCACCGGGCGGCCCGTCCCGTCCGACCGAGGAGGACCCCGCGCGCGCAGCGGACCGGCCGACGGACCCCACGGCGCCGGCCGGCCCTTCCCCTTCGGCCGAGCAGGCCGTGAGCTGCACCAGCCCGGCGAGGTTGAGGTCGGCTCCGTGGGCCGGGACCGTCGCCGCGTTCTCGGCGAGCAGCTCGGCGAGCGGTCCCCCGGTGGAGGCGGGGGGAGGCAGCGGTACGGCGAAGCCCCCGTCGCGGTCGTCCGAGCGGAGCGCGGTGCCGAGGACGCCGAGCACGGCGTTGGTGGTGGCGTCGAGCACCGGACCGCCGACGGCGGCGCCGCCGAGCCGCAGCGCGTCCCGGCCCGCGGTGCCGACCGCCAGCTCCAGGGCGTCGCCGAGGGGGTACGCGCGGTCGGTGGCGGTGTAGGTCACGGCGCTCGTGCCCAGCACGCGCGCCTCGCGCCAGCCTCCGGCGGCGATCCGCACATAGGTGCCGGGCCGGACGGTGCGCCGCGCGGTGACCGGCAGCGGGGCGAGGCCGAGCCCTTCGCTGCGGACCAGGGCCAGGCCGAGCGCGGGCAGCGGGGTCACCGCGTCCGCGGTCACCACGCACCGGCGGTCGCCCGCCGCGTACAGCACGATCCGGGGCAGGCCGTCGACCGCCTCGTGGCTGGTGAGCACCGTGCCGTGGTGATCGGCCACGAAGCCGGTTCCGCGCGGCCGGCCGGCGAGGTCGTGCAGGCGGACCAGGACATCGGACGGGCCTGGGGTCCCGTCCGGCATGTCCCGTCCGTCACGGGGTTCGTAGGGGGACGGCATCGTCGAAGCCTCCCGTCGCGCATCCGTGCCCTTGGCTGCGACAGTAGGGCCGGGATGATCACCGGGACAGATCGCCCGGTGAACGCGCCCCCTTCCGCTCCCCCGCTTCACTCCGAGCGCCCGCACTTACGGGTGAACAGGCGGGGGTGGATGGATACACCCTAGGGGTGGGGGAACCGAGGGGGGCCGTGGAGCGGCGTCACGTCCGTCCCCGTGACGCCGCTCCACGGACGGATCCGCGGAAGCGGTCAGCCGAAGACGGCCAGGCTCCTGGCCTTGCCCCGCTGCTCCTCGACGAGCGCCAGGAACCGGCCCCCGGGGCCGAACACGGCCACGGCTCCGGAACCGGCGTACTCCTCGGGCATCTCCAGGCGCACCCCGTTGGTGAGCAGCCTGGCCCGCCGGTCGTCGACGTCCCAGCGCGGGAACGCGGCCGTGGCGGCCTCGGCGATCGGCATCACCGTCAGCTCCTGCTGGAGCTGGTCCAGCGTCCTCGCGGAGTCCAGCTTGTACGGGCCGACGCGGGTGCGGCGCAGCGCGGTGAGGTGCCCGCCGACGCCCAGTCCCGCGCCCAGGTCGCGGGCGAGGGCGCGGATGTAGGTGCCGGAGGAGCAGACGACCGACACCACCAGGTCCAGCACCGGGGTGCCGTCCTCGGCGACCGCCTCCCGGACGTCGTACACGGAGAACGAGGAGACGGTGACCGGCCGGGCGGGGATGTCGAACTCCTCGCCCTCCCGGGCCCGCTTGTAGGAGCGCACCCCGTTGATCTTGATGGCGCTGACCCTGGACGGCACCTGCATGATGGCGCCGGTCAGCCCGGCGACGACGGCGTCGACGGCCTCGCGGGTGACCGCGGAGGCGTCGGTGGAGGAGGTGATCTCCCCCTCGGCGTCGTCGGTGAGCGTGTTCTGCCCGAGCCGGATGGTGCCCAGGTACTCCTTCTCGGTCAGCGCGAGGTGGCCGAGGAGCTTGGTCGCCCGCTCGACGCCGAGGACGAGGACGCCCGTCGCCATCGGGTCGAGGGTGCCGGCGTGGCCGACGCGCCGGGTGCGCGCGATGCCGCGCATCTTGGCGACCACGTCGTGCGAAGTGAAGCCCGACGGCTTGTCGACGATGACAAGGCCGTCGGGCGTGGTGTGCTTCTGCGTCATTCGGCGGTGTCGTCCGTCTCGTCGTCGCCCGGCTTGCGGTACGGGTCGGCCTCGCCGGCGTACGCGGCGCCCGCGGACGCCTCGCGCACCTTGGCGTCGGACTGGCGCGCCTTGTCGAGGAGGTCCTCGATGGTGCGGGCCGTGTCCGGGAGCGCGTCCATGACGAAGGCCAGGGTCGGCGTGAACTTCACGCCCGCCGCCCGGCCCACCTCGGAGCGCAGGACGCCCTTGGCGCTCTCCAGGCCCGCCGCGGCGGCCTTGCGCTCCTCCTCGTCCCCGTACACCGTGTAGAAGACGGTCGCCTCCCTGAGGTCACCCGTGACCCGGGTGTCCGTGATGGTGACGTGCGAGCCGAGCCGCGGGTCCTTGATCCCGCGCTGCAGCTTCTGGGCCACCACCTCTCGGATGAGGTCCGCCAGCCTTTTCGCCCGCGCGTTGTCGGCCACTGGTCCGTCTCCCGTTCTTTCCTGTCTGCGTGTCTCTGGGCTGTGGTCGTCAGTCGTCTTCGCCGTGGAAGCGCCGCCTGACGGACAGCAGCTCCACCTCGGGGCGCCCGGCGACCAGCCGCTCGCACCGGTCCAGTACGTCGCTCAGGTGCCCCGCGTCGCCGGACACCATGGCCAGGCCGATGACCGCCCTGCGATGGAGGTTCATGTGGTCCACCTCGGCCGCGCTCACCGCGTACTTGCGCTGGAGCTCGGCGACGATCGGGCGGACGACGGAGCGCTTCTCCTTCAGCGAATGTACGTCGCCGAGGAGGAGGTCGAAGGACAGCGTCCCCACATACATGTGCAACCGGTTCACCCGCCGGTACGGGATCGATGGCCCCGCCATCCGTGGTGGGCAGGGACATCAGAACCGTACAACGAAGGGGGCGGGGCGATCGACGGATATTGCGCTCCGCCGACCGCACCGCCGCGCACACGCGCGCCGGCCGGCGGGACCCGGGTGGGTCCCGCCGGCCGGTACGCACCGTGGGGTGTTACGCCCGCGGCTTCTCGCGCATCTCGTACGTCGCGATGACGTCGTCGACCTTGATGTCGTTGAAGTTCCCGAGGTTGATACCGCCCTCGAAGCCTTCGCGGATCTCGGTGACGTCGTCCTTGAAGCGACGCAGACCCTCGATGTTGAGGTTCTCCGCGATGACCTTGCCATCGCGCAGCAGGCGCGCCTTGGTGTTGCGCCTGACCTCGCCGGAGCGGATGAGCACACCCGCGATGTTGCCCAGCTTGGACGAGCGGAAGACCTCGCGGATCTCCGCCGTGCCGAGCTCGACCTCTTCGTACTCCGGCTTGAGCATGCCCTTGAGGGCCGCCTCGATCTCCTCGATCGCCTGGTAGATGACCGAGTAGTACCGGACGTCCACGCCTTCGCGCTCGGCCATCTGCTGTGCCCGCCCGGCGGCGCGCACGTTGAAGCCGATCACGATGGCGTCGGAGCCCATCGCCAGGTCGATGTCGGACTCCGTGACCGCACCGACGCCGCGGTGCAGGACGCGGATGTCGACCTCTTCGCCGACGTCCAGCTGGAGCAGCGAGGACTCGAGCGCCTCGACGGATCCGGAAGCGTCACCCTTGATGATCAGGTTCAGCTGCTGGACCTCGCCGGCCTTGAGCACCTTGTCCAGGTCCTCGAGGGACACGCGGCGCGTGCGCTTGGCGAACGCGGCGTTGCGCTCACGGGCGGCGCGCTTCTCGGCGATCTGACGGGCCGTACGGTCCTCGTCGACGACGATGAAGTTGTCGCCCGCACCCGGGACGTTGGTCAGGCCCAGGACCTGGACCGGCGTCGACGGGCCCGCCTCGGCGACGTTGTTGCCGTTGTCGTCGAGCATGGCGCGCACGCGGCCGTAGGCGTCGCCCACCACCATCGTGTCGCCGACCCGCAGGGTGCCTCGCTGGACGAGGACGGTCGCCACGGCACCGCGGCCGCGGTCGAGCCGGGACTCGATCGAGATGCCCTGCGCGTCCTGCGTGGGGTTGGCCCGCAGGTCGAGCGAGGCGTCCGCGGTGAGGATGACGGCCTCGAGGAGGCTGTCGATGTGCAGACCCTGCTTGGCGGAGATGTCGACGAACATGGTGTCGCCGCCGTACTCCTCGGCCACCAGGCCGTACTCGGTCAGCTGACCGCGCACCTTGGTCGGGTCGGCACCCTCGACGTCGATCTTGTTGACCGCGACGACGATCGGGACGTCGGCCGCCTTGGCGTGGTTGAGCGCCTCGACCGTCTGCGGCATGACGCCGTCGTTGGCCGCGACGACCAGGATCGCGATGTCGGTCGACTTCGCACCACGGGCACGCATGGCGGTGAACGCCTCGTGACCCGGGGTGTCGATGAAGGTGATCTTGCGATCCTCTTCGTTGACCTCGGTCGTGACCTGGTAGGCACCGATGTGCTGGGTGATGCCGCCGGCCTCGCCCGCGATGACGTTCGTCTTGCGGATGGCGTCGAGGAGGCGGGTCTTTCCGTGGTCGACGTGACCCATGACGGTGACGACCGGCGGGCGGACCACCAGGTCCTCCTCGTCGCCCTCGTCCTCGCCGAACTCCAGGTCGAAGGACTCGAGCAGCTCGCGGTCCTCCTCCTCCGGGCTGACGATCTGAACGGTGTAGTTCATCTCGTCCGCGAGGAGCTGGAGCGTCTCGTCGGAGACGGACTGGGTCGCGGTGACCATCTCGCCGAGGTTCATCATGACCGCGACGAGCGACGCCGGGTTGGCGTTGATCTTCTCCGCGAAGTCGGTGAGCGACGCACCGCGCGACAGGCGAATGGTCTCGCCGCTGCCGCGAGGCAGCATCACGCCGCCGACCGACGGGGCCTGCATGGCCTCGTACTCCTGGCGCCTCTGCCGCTTCGACTTGCGGCCACGACGCGCGGGACCGCCGGGACGGCCGAAGGCGCCCTGCGTGCCACCGCGGCCACCGGGACCGCCGGGACGGCCGCCGAAGCCGGGACGGCCACCGCCGCCGCCGAAGCCGCCGCCACCGCCGCCGGGACGGCCGGCGAAGCCGCCGCCGGTACCGGGACGACCGGCACCGCCGCCGCCACCCGGACGGCCGGCGAAGCCGCCGCCACCGGGACGGCCGGCACCGCCGGGACGACCCGCACCGCCCGGGCCGCGGCCGCCGGGGCCACCGCCGGGACGCGGGCCGGCAGCGGGACGCTGCGGCATCATGCCGGGGTTCGGACGCGGACCGCCGGGGCCGCCACCGGGACGGGGACCGCCCTGCGGACGCGGCATCGAGCCCGGGGTCGGGCGCTGCCCGCCCGGAGCCTGCGGACGCGGACCGCCGCCACCCTGGCCACCGGGGGCCTGCGGACGGGGACCGGCACCACCGGGACCACCGGGGCCGCCCGGACCGGGACGCGCGCCCTGCGGACGCGGAGCCTGCGGACGGGCCATGCCGGTGGAGCCACCGGAGGTGAAGGGGTTGTTACCGGGACGCGGACCGGCCGGGCGACCGCCCGGACGCGGGGCGCCGCCACCGGGACGCTGACCCTGACCGGCCGGACGGCCCTGGCCGCCCTGACCCTGACCACCCTGACCGGCGGGACGACCGCCGGGCTTGGGGGCACCGGGACGCGCGCCGCCGGGCTTCGGACCGGACGGAGCCGGAGCCGGAGCCGCCGCCGCGGGCGGGGCCTGGAACTCCGGAGCCGCCGGAGCCGGACGCGGCGCGGGGCGCGGGCCCGGCGTCGGACGCGGACCCGAGGCCGCCGGCGCGGGCGCGGACGGGGCCGTCGGAGCCGCCGGCGGCTGGGCCGCGGCGGGCTTGGGCGCGGCCGGCGGCTTCGGGGCAGCCGGACCCGGACGAGCCGCCTGCGCCGGAGAGGGCGCGGCGGGCCTGGGGGCCGCCTTGCGGGGCGCGCCGGGCTTCGCGGCGGACTTGCCGTTGCCCCCGCCCTGCTGGAAGGCGTCGGTCAGCTTGCGTACTACGGGCGCTTCGATGGTCGAAGACGCCGAACGGACGAATTCACCGAGTTCCTGGAGCTTGGCCATGACGACCTTGCTCTCCACACCGAACTCCTTGGCGAGTTCGTAGACCCGGACCTTAGCCACTTCGCTCCTTTGAGGTCCGGGTTGCGTCCGGACCGTCGCTAGTTCATGGGCGTACTCATCGCGTACTCATCGAGTGCTCATCGCAATCTCGACCTGCTTTCGACTCGCGAGGTACCAGACCGCACGGGGCTTCCGTGCGGCATGTTCTTACGTGTTGCCTGTCCAGCCGGCGGTCAGCCGCTGCTCAGCAACCTTGTGCCTGCTCGACGTAGAGGCGCAACGCCTTTACGTCGAGCGGTCCCGGGACGCGGAGCGCCCGCGGGAACGCCCTGCGGCGCACTGCCTGGTCGAGACAGACCGGGACGGGATGCACATAGGCACCCCGGCCGGGCAGCGTACCGCGAGGATCGGGGACGCACGCGTCCTCGGTCACCACGATGCGCAGCAGCTCGCTCTTGACCGCTCGCTCCCGGCACCCCACGCAGGTGCGCTCGGGGCATACGCCAGCACGTGTCCGGCCAGACACTCCTCAGTCTACCTCCCCCGGCCGACCTCACCCCTTTGGGGCAAGAATCGAACACTTGCCGCGCGCAAAGCTGTCGTGATCTCAGCGACCTGCGGCCTGGATCTATTCCCCGGACCGTTCCCCGGTCTGTTCCGTGTCCGGCCGGATGTCGATCCGCCAGCCGGTCAGCCGGGCGGCGAGGCGGGCGTTCTGCCCCTCCTTGCCGATCGCCAGGGACAGCTGGTAGTCCGGCACGATGACCCGGGCGGACCGGGCCGACATGTCGACGATCTCCACCTTGGAGACCCGGGCCGGCGACAGCGCGTTCGCCACCATCTCGGCCGGGTCGTCGGACCAGTCGACGATGTCGATCTTCTCGCCGTTCAGCTCGCCCATGACGTTGCGCACCCGGCCGCCCATGGGGCCGATGCAGGCGCCCTTGGCGTTCAGGCCCGAGCGGGTGGAGCGTACGGCGATCTTGGTGCGGTGGCCGGCCTCGCGGGCGATCGCGGAGATCTCGACGGACCCGTCGGCGATCTCCGGCACCTCCAGGGCGAAGAGCTTCTTCACCAGGTTGGGGTGCGTGCGCGACAGGGTGACGGACGGGCCGCGCACCCCCTTGGCCACCCGGACGACGTAGCTGCGCAGCCGCATGCCGTGCGGATAGGTCTCGCCGGGCACCTGCTCCTGCACCGGCAGGATGGCCTCCAGCTTGCCGATGTCGACCAGCACGTTCTTCGGGTCGCGGCCCTGCTGGACCACGCCGGTGACGATGTCGCCCTCGCGGCCGGCGTACTCGCCGAGCGTCGCGTCGTCCTCGGCGTCGCGCAGGCGCTGCAGGATGACCTGCTTGGCCGTGGTGGCGGCGATACGGCCGAAGCCGGACGGGGTGTCGTCGAACGCGCGGGCCTCCTGGCCCTCCTCGAGGTCCTCGGGGTCCTCCTTCGCCCACACGGTCACATGCCCGGTCTCCCGGTTGAGCTCCACGCGCGCGTGCCGGCGGCTTCCCTCGGTGCGGTGATAGGCGATGAGGAGGGCCGATTCGATCGCTTCGACCAGCAGGTCGAGGGAGATCTCCTTCTCCCTCACCAAGAGCCGAAGTGCACTCATGTCGATGTCCACGATTACGCCTCCTCTTCCTTCTCGTTGTCCTTGCGGTTGAACTCGACCTGGACGCGCGCCCTGGTGATGTCGTCGAAGGCGAGTCTGCGCGTGGTGGCCTTGCGGCCCTTCACCCCGGGCACCTCGAGGTCGAGGCCGTCGTCGTCCGCCTCGAGGATCCTGGCGACCAGTTCGCCGCCCTCGGCCAGCTGGAACCGGACCAGGCGGCCGGTGGCGCGCACGTAGTGCCGGTGCTCGGTGAGGGGGCGCTCCGCGCCGGGGGTCCCGACCTCGAGGGTGTACTCCCCGCCGCCCATCGCGTCCGTCTCGTCGAGCTTCGCCGAGAGCGCGCGGCTCACATCGGCGATCCGGTCGAGGTCCGCTCCGGTGTCGGAGTCGACGACGACGCGCAGCACACGCTTGCGGCCGACCGCGTCCACGGCGATCTCTTCGAGGTCCAGGCCCTGGGAGCTGACGAGCGGTTCCAGAAGTTCTCGAAGCCTCTCGCTCTGGGTGGTGCTCATCCGGGTGACTCCTCGGCCGCGTGTGCTGTTGTGGGACGGTGCGCGTGTCTGGTCAAAGGGTATCCGGTCGCAGAGGGTGTTGCCGTCCACCCGGTCACGGAGGGTGCCGCTGAGCGCCCCCGCGCGGGCGCACGGGTACGGTGATCACGGGCCCCGCGCCCCGCTTTTCGTCGCTACGTTCGTACGAGCCCCCGAGGACGTCTGCCGTGTCGTTCCCCCCGTCCCCGCGCGCCCGTTCGGGGCCGCGCAGAAGGAGTCTGCTCGCCGTCGCCCCGGCGGCCCTGCTGGTGGCGGGCTGCTCCGCCGGGTCCGAGGACCCCGGTGCCTCCGGCGGCAGCCGTCCCTCGGCCGCCGACCGGGCACGCGCGCGTGCGGCCCGGGACAGCAGGGAGCTGGCCGAGCGGTACGACGCGGTCGTGGCCGCGCATCCGAAGCTGGCGGAGCGGCTGCGGCCGCTGCGCGCGGAGGTCGTACGGCACGCCGAGGCGTTCGGGGACACGGCGGAGCCCTCGCCGTCGCCGTCGTCGTCCGGGTCGGGCGCGCCCGCGGCCTCCCCGCCGGCCGCCGTGCCCGCGAAGGAGAAGGACGCCCTCGCCGGACTCGCCGCCGCCGAGCGGGAGATCTCCGGCCGGCGCACCGAGGCGCTCCTTGACGCGCCGGGCGAGCTGGCCCGGCTGCTGGCCTCGGTCGCGGCGGCCGGCGCGGCACATGTGTACCTGCTGACGGAGGCACGAGGGTGAGCGAGTCGCGCGAGGCGAAGGACCGGGAACTGCGGGCCCTGCAGGCCGCCCTGGCGGCGGAGCACGCGGCGGTGTACGGCTACGGGGTCGTCGGCGGGCGGATCGGCAAGGACCGGCGCACCGAGGCACGGACGGCGTACGACGCGCACCGGGCGCGCAGGGACGCACTGGTGCGCGCGGTGAAGGACGCGGGGGGCGCACCCGTCGCCGCCGCCGCGGGATACGCGCTGCCGTTCCCGGTCCCGGACGCGGCGGCGGCGGTCCGGCTGGCGGCGGAGCTGGAGGACCGGGTGGCCGGGGTGTACGCCGATCTGGTGCGGGCGAGCGGCGGCGAGCGGCGGCGGGGAGCCGCCGAGGCGATGCGGGAGGCGGCGGTGCGGTCGGTGCGCTGGAGCGGCGAGAGCGTAGCCTTCCCTGGGCTCGCCGAGCGGGGCGGTACGGCTTCGGGGACCCCGGCGCCGAC
This sequence comes from Streptomyces sp. NPDC044984, assembly GCF_040646935.1. Taxonomy (NCBI): domain Bacteria; kingdom Bacillati; phylum Actinomycetota; class Actinomycetes; order Kitasatosporales; family Streptomycetaceae; genus Streptomyces; species Streptomyces sp. NPDC044984. The sequence continues at coordinate 5,919 of NZ_JBEZBE010000041.1, read as the reverse complement.
GGCGTGACGGGGCGGCGGACACCGCGTACAGCAGGAAGGGAACGACTCGCGCATGGTTTTCGAACCGCCGAAGCGTCTGGTGAGGGCGCTCGGTGAGACGGCGCCCGAGGGCGACGACTGGCTGGCGGAGCTGCCGGAGGTGGCGCGCGGGGCCGTCGCACAGCGTGAGTTGACCGTGGAGCGGGTGCAGGTGCCGGGCGGGCGCAGCAGCCTGGTCGTGCTGGTGCGGACGGCCGACGGGACGCCCGCCGTGCTGAAGCTGGCGCCGCGCCGGGCGCGCCCGGAGAGCGAGCGGGCCGCGCTGGCCCACTGGGGCGGCCTGGGGGCGGTCCAGTTGCTGGAGCCGGTCCCGGGCGCGACCGAGGGGGTGCTGCTGCTGGAGCGGCTGCACCCGGACGTGTCGGTGCGGTCGCTGCCGGAGGCGAAGGCGTTGCTGGAGGCGGCGGGGACGCTGCGCCGGCTCTGGGTGGACCCGCCGGACGGACACGGTTTCGAGACGGTGGCCGAGCGGACGGAGCGGCAGGCGCGGGCGATGCGGGCGAGCGCGGCGGCCGACCCGGAGGTGGCCCCGCTGGTGGAGGCGGCGCTGACGGCCCGCGAGGAGCTGTTGGCGGCGCCGCCCGAGCACCGGCTGCTGCACGGGACGTTCCGGCAGAGCAAGGTGCTGTCCGGGGAGCGCATGCCGTGGCTGGCGGTGGGGCCCGACCCGGTGGTCGGAGAGCACGCGTTCGACCTGGCCCGGCTGGTGCGGGACCGCGTGGAGGACCTCATCGCGCAGGCGTCGGGGGCGACGACGACCCGGCGGCGGGTGAAGCGGCTGGCGGAGTCGCTGGAGGTCGACCGGGAGCGGCTGCGGGGCTGGACCCTGTTCCGCGCGGTGGAGTCGGGGGTGCGGGCCCGCCGCGTGGGCCGTGAGCGGGACGCGGAACTCCTCCTGGAGTTCGCGAGCTGGCTCTAGGGCCGTTCTCGCTCCGGGGCCTCCGTCACACTTCTCCGCCGCGGTCCGTCAGGTCGGTGACAGCAAGCGAAGCGACCTTGAGGAGACGGCGATGGAAACGCGTTCGATCACGGCGGAGATCCCGATGGTTCCGCGGATGGCCGAGGACCCCGCGGAGCTCGTTCCCGAGCTGGCGGAGGTGTCGGCGGCCCTGTTCAAGGTCACCGGCAACGGGTCGGTGCCGCGCTCCACGATCAGTCTGGTCCAGCTGCGCGCCGGTCAGATCGCCGGCAGCACCTACCTGACGGTCCTGCACACGGGTTTCCTGCGCAAGGCCGGGCAGTCGGAGGAGCGGATCGCCTCGGTGGCGTCCTGGTGGGACTCGCCGTACTTCACCGGTGCCGAGCGCGCCGCGCTGGCCCTCGTGGAGGCCGTGCTGCGGCCGTCCGCGGACGGCGAGCGGGTCTCCGACGCGCTGTACGCGCGGGTGGCCGAGCACTACGAGCCGAAGGCGCTTGCCACCCTGGTGTTCGCGATCGGCCAGGTCAGCTTCTTCACCGCCGTCGCGCTCGTCGCCAAGCCGGTGCCCGGCCGGTCCTTCACCGACCCCTGGAAGTGAGAGGGACCGGGTGAGACCCGGAGCCCGTGCCGGTGGACGACCGGCGCGGGCCCCGTGACGCCGTCACGCCGTGAGGCGGGTCACCGCCTCCTCGACCGTGAGTTCCTCGCGTTCTCCGGTGCGGCGGTCCTTGAGTTCGACGACGCCCTCGGCGGCGCGGCGGCCCGCGACCAGGATCTGCGGAACGCCGATCAGCTCCGAGTCGGTGAACTTCACGCCCGGGGAGACGCCGGGGCGGTCGTCGACCAGGACGCGGAGGCCGGCGGCGGACAGCTTCTCGGAGACGTCGAGGGCGAGTTCGGTCTGGAGGGCCTTGCCGGCGGCGACCACGTGGACGTCGGCCGGGGCGACCTCCGCGGGCCAGCACAGGCCCTTGTCGTCGGCGGTCTGCTCGGCGAGCGCCGCCACCGCGCGGGAGACGCCGATGCCGTAGGAGCCCATGGTGACGCGGACCGGCTTGCCGTTCTGGCCGAGGACGTCGAGCTTGAGGGCGTCGGCGTACTTGCGGCCCAGCTGGAAGATGTGGCCGATCTCGATGGCGCGGTCGAGCTTGAGGCCGGTGCCGCACCTGGGGCAGGGGTCGCCCTCCTGCACCACCACGACGTCCACGTACGCGTCGACCTCGAAGTCGCGCCCGGCGACCACGTTCTTCGCGTGCGTGTCGGCCTTGTTGGCGCCCGTGATCCAGGCGGTGCCCGGCGCGACGCGCGGGTCGGCGATGTACGTCACCTTGTCCAGGCCCTGCGGACCGACGTAGCCGCGCACCAGGTCGGGGCGGGCGATGAAGTCGGCCTCGGTGACCAGTTCCACGGCGGCCGGGGCGAAGTGCGCCTCGACCTTGTCCATGTCGACCTCGCGGTCACCGGGGACGCCTACGGCGACGATCTCGCCGTCGACCTTGACCAGCAGGTTCTTCAGCGTGGCCGAGGCGTCCACGCCGAGCGAGGCGGCGAGGGTCTCGATGGTCGGGGTGTCGGGGGTGGGGATCTCCTCGGCCGCCGGGACACCGGTGGCGTCGACCGGCTTCAGCTCGTAGGCGACCGCCTCGGTGTTGGCGGCGAAGTCGCAGTTCGGGCAGTCCGCGAAGGTGTCCTCGCCGGCCTCGGCGGGGGCGAGGAACTCCTCGGACTTGGAGCCGCCCATGGCGCCGGCGGTGGCCGCGCAGATGCGGTAGTCGAGGCCGAGGCGCTCGAAGACCTTCTGGTACGCCTGGCGGTGCAGGGCGTAGGACTTCGCCAGGCCCTCGTCCTCCAGGTCGAAGGAGTAGGAGTCCTTCATCAGGAACTCGCGGCCGCGCAGGATGCCGGCGCGGGGGCGGGCCTCGTCCCGGAACTTGGACTGGATCTGGTAGAGGATCACCGGCAGGTCCTTGTAGGAGGACGCCTGGTCCTTCACCATCAGGGTGAAGATCTCCTCGTGGGTGGGGCCGAGGAGGTAGTCGCCGCCCTTGCGGTCCTGGAGGCGGAACAGTTCGGGGCCGTACTCGTCCCAGCGGCCGGTGGCGTCGTAGGGCTCACGCGGCAGCAGGGCGGGGAGCAGCACCTCCTGGGCGCCGATGGCGTCCATCTCCTCGCGGACGATGCGCTCGACGTTGGCGAGGACCTTCTTGCCGAGGGGCAGCCAGGTCCAGATGCCGGCGGCGGTGCGGCGCACGTAGCCGGCCCGGACGAGAAGCTTGTGGCTGAGGACCTCGGCGTCCGCCGGGTCGTCGCGCAGCGTCTTCGCCATCAACTGGGACATGCGCTGGACCGGTGCGTTCGCCATGGTTTCGGTACTCCTGCTGCGTCTGGGTGATGACAGGAGGTTAGCCGGGCGGGACGGGACGGCGGAAATCCATTGTCCCTATCGGCGGAGGAGCGGCAGCGGGGCGCCCATGACGGCGTACGGCTTGGCGGCGCTGGGGAAGTGGACCTGGCGGGCGAGGTCCTGGTAGCCGAGCGAGCGGTACAGCCGGCGGGCCGGGCTCTCGACGTCGATCGCGGAGAGGATCGAACGGGGCTGCTCGGCGCCGTCGGTGATGGTGGTGATCAGGGCGCGGCCGATGCCGTGCTGCTGGTGGCGGGGGTGGACGTGCAGCTCGGTGATGACGAAGGAGTCGTCGAGCCAGTCGTCGTGGCCCCGGGCGCGCAGATAGGGCTCGACGACGGTGGACCACCAGTGGGCGCGGTCGTTGGGCATGCCGTAGACGAAGCCGGCCAGGCGGCCCTTGACGGTGGCGCCGAAGGCCCGGGCGCCCGGGAGGGTCATGTGGCGCAGCACGATCTGCCGGCGTACCGCCACCTCCTCCGGGCCCAGCCCGAACGCCACCGCCTGCACCGCCAGCGCCTCGTCGACGTGGCCGGGGAGGTCGAGGGGGCCGATCACGATGTCGTCGGGGTGGGAGCGGCCGTGACCGGGAAAGCGCACCATGCCGGGGAGACTACAGGGCGGTGCCGGTCAGAACAGCACGCTCATGAAGGCGCCGACCTCCTGGAAGCCCACCCTCTCGTACGTCCTGCGGGCGGGCGTGTTGAAGTCGTTGACGTAGAGGCTCGCCACGGGCGCTATCTCCGTCAGGGCGTAGCGCAGGACGGCCGCCATGCCGGGGGCCGCGACGCCCTTGCCCCGGTGCTCGGGGGCCACCCAGACGCCCTGGATCTGGCAGGCGCGGTCGGTCGCGGCGCCGATCTCGGCCTTGAAGACGACCTTGCCGTCGCTGCCGAAGCGGGCGAAGGAGCGGCCGGCGCCGACGAGCTCGGCGACCCGGGCCTGGTAGAGCAGGCCGCCGTCGCCGGCCAGCGGGGAGACGCCGACCTCCTCGGTGAACATCGCCACGCACGCCGGCATGATCGTCTCCAGCTCGTCCTTGCGGACGCGGCGGACGTAGGGGTCCGGGGCTATGACGTCGGACATGCGGTCGGTGACCATGAGGGGCTGGTGGGTGCGGACCTCGCGGGCCGGGCCCCACTGGGGTTCGAGCAGCCGCCAGAGCGCGGCGGTGGGCTCGGCCGGGCCGACGACGGAGGAGCAGCGGCGGCCGGCCCGGCGGGCGCGGTCGGCGAAGGCGCGGACGGCCCGGGGGGTGGCGCAGATGGGTACCAGGTTGGCGCCGGCGTAGCACAGGGACGTCAGGACGCCCCCCTCGTACCAGCCCCACATCTCGCCGCCGAGCCGCCACGGGTCCAGGCCCGCGATCTGGACGCGGGCCGTCACGAAGGCGTTCGCGACCGGCTCGCGGTCGAGTACGGCGAGGGCGGCGTCCAGGTCGCTCGGTTCGAGGACCCGGGATGTGGTCTGCGTCAACACGTGCGGGGCCTCACACACTGGGGTCTGCTGATTTCTCCGCACTGTACCCGCGGAATCCGGGGGACGCCGACCCCGGACCCCGCTTCGGTCCTGAACCCGCCCCGTCCCCGGGCGCCGGACGGGCCGGCCGGCCACGTCAGCCGGCCACCGACACCTGCGGCTCGCCCGACGTCACGCCGTCCTTCTCCATCTCCTCGGCGATCTTCATCGCCTCCTCGATCAGCGTCTCCACGATCTTCGACTCGGGCACGGTCTTGATGACCTCGCCCTTCACGAAGATCTGCCCCTTGCCGTTGCCGGAGGCGACACCCAGGTCGGCCTCCCGGGCCTCGCCGGGACCGTTGACCACGCAGCCCATGACGGCGACCCGCAGCGGCACCTCCATGCCCTCCAGCCCGGCCGTGACCTCCTCGGCGAGCTTGTACACGTCCACCTGGGCGCGGCCGCAGGAGGGGCAGGAGACGATCTCCAGGCCGCGCTGGCGCAGGTTGAGCGACTCCAGGATCTGGATGCCGACCTTGATCTCCTCGACCGGCGGGGCCGACAGCGACACGCGGATGGTGTCGCCGATGCCCTGGGAGAGCAGCGCGCCGAAGGCGACGGCCGACTTGATGGTGCCCTGGAAGGCGGGGCCGGCCTCGGTGACGCCGAGGTGGAGGGGGTAGTCGCACTGGGCGGCGAGCTGGCGGTAGGCCTCGACCATGACGACCGGGTCGTTGTGCTTCACGGAGATCTTGATGTCCCGGAAGTCGTGCTCCTCGAAGAGGGACGCCTCCCACAGGGCGGACTCGGCCAGCGCCTCGGGGGTCGCCCTGCCGTACTTCTGCAGCAGGCGCCGGTCCAGCGAGCCGGCGTTCACGCCGATGCGGATCGGGGTGCCGTGGTCCTTGGCGGCCTTGGCGATCTCCTTGACCTTGTCGTCGAACTGCTTGATGTTGCCCGGGTTCACCCGGACCGCCGCGCAGCCGGCCTCGATCGCGGCGAAGACGTACTTGGGCTGGAAGTGGATGTCGGCGATCACCGGGATCTGCGACTTGCGGGCGATCACCGGGAGGGCGTCGGCGTCGTCCTGGGTGGG
>NZ_JBEZBE010000040.1:0-68460 GCF_040646935.1 Streptomyces sp. NPDC044984 | reverse complement strand
GGCGTCGGGCCGCTGCTGTGCCAGGGTCTGGTAGGTGTCGACGGCGTGGGTGATGGCGGTCAGGGCTTCCTCGTGCCGTCCCAGGGCCGCCAGACAGCCGGACTGGTTGTTCAGCGAGCCGGCGAGGTCGGGGAGGAAGGCGTCGGGCCGCTGCTGTGCCAGGGTTTCGCGGATCTCGACGGCGTGGGTGATGGCGGTCAGGGCTTCCTCGCGCCGTCCCAGGTCCGCCAGACGGACGGACTGGTTGTTCAGCGACGCGGCGAGGCCGGGCAGGTTGGGTTCGTGTGTGTCGTGGTGTTCGACCAGGGCTGTGCTGAGGTCGGCTGCCCATTCGCTGAGGGCCAGGGTGGATTCCGGTAGCTGGTCGCTGAGGTGGTGCAGGAGGGTGATGTCCTGCGTAGTGCGGGTCAGGTGAGTCAGGGCGGCGATCAAGGGTGAGGGTTGGGAGGCGCGGGTTGCTGTGGTCAGGGCGGCCGGTCCCAGCACGGTCGGGGCCGTGGTGAGGGCGTCACGCAGGATGCCGTTGATCACGTCGTGGTGGTGGGGGTGCTGGGCGGTGCGGGCCAGCACGGTCAGGGCCTGCTCGGCAGGTGCGCCGGTAAGGGTGGTCAGGATGCGGGTGAACAGGGCGGGTTCACGGCTGAGCTGGGTGCCGATGTGGTACTCGGCGATGCGGTCGGGTTGGAGGCTGCCCCATACGGAGCCTGCCGGGGTCGGGTAGAGATCCGCGAGCCAGGTGGCCAGCGCCCCGCGGACAGCGGCCGCGCTGGCACCGGCCAGACCGGGAAGCCGGGCCAGAAGCGCCCTGGCGTGATCACGGTCGGTCGCGGGGACCAGGCAGGCCACAGCGACGGCGAGGGCACGGGTCTCGGTCCCGCTGCGCTCCCCGGTCAGGCCCCGCTCGGGGCTGTTGGCGGTCTCGTCCCAGTACTTGCGTTCGTGTCCCAGCAGCCTGCCTTCCAACACGGTGGGCCGGCCTGAGGCTTGCGGGATGTCGGTGGCGTCGAGGAGGGCGAGGAGCGCGGCCATCTGCACCGACAAGGGTGTGTCGAACTCGGCGCCGGCCAGGGCGGGCATCGCGTCCACAGCGGTAAGGGCAGGCAGGAGGGCTGTCCAGTCGGTGGCGGGGAAGAGCCGGCGCAGTCGGGTACTGAAGTCGCCCAGGGCCTGCCGGTAGGCGGCGGTGCGGTCCTGAGGGGTGTGGTGCAGGGCCGGAACCGGTGTGACAGGAGCGGTGGCCAGAGCCTGGCTGTGGGGGTGTTCGGTGGCCCGGGTCCACCAGTCGCCCGCGGCACGGGCCAGGGCCAGCACCCGCACGGGGCTGGTGACCTGGTCGTGGTCGACCGCCTCCAGCAGAGCATGCAGCTGCGGGACGCGGGTCTCGGCGTAGTCGACGACGATCAGCAGCGGCCGGCGCACCTGGGACAGCACATCCAGCGGCACCCTGGTATCGGTGGTCAGGCGGATCGCGGTCCAGCCCCGGCCCGTCATACGGGTGGCGAGTTCGGCCGCCAGCCGGGTCTTTCCCGCACCACCCGGCCCGGTCAGCAACCGAGCCTGCACCAGGCTCTGCCCCCACCCCCATGCGCTGGCGGGCTCATCGTGAGGGGCGGACTGCACCTGGCTGGAAGGCGGCTCGCACCAAGGTGTCAGATCCTTCTTGAGCAGGTCTTCGCGGCCCATGAAGGACACCGTCGCCTGTTCCGGGCGCAGCAGATCGGCCGGGGAGCGGGGCGGCCGGGGGATGGCGGTGCGGTCGGCGAGGTGTTGCAGGTCCGCGGGCTCCAGCAGCATCGCCCGCCCGGTGTGCTCCTCGACCAGTTCCCGCACCACTGGATCCGACGCCAGGACATAGGCCGGCATGGCCTCCAGCCGGGTGTGGCTCCAGCCGGGCGGATCACCGGCCACCACCCCGGTCAGCAGTGGCGCCATCCCCGATGCGCTGCCGCACCACAACGCCGCCCCCGACATCCCGCCCCACGGTGAAGCACCCTGATGCGGCTCGGCTCCCGCCTCACCGACCAGGACGTAGCGGTCCCTGTCCCGGCCGCTTTCCGGCAGCACCCGCCCATCCGCCTGCACCAGCGACACCGCATCGGCACCGGCCTGTCCCACCACCGGATATCCCAGGCACTGTGCGGGGCAGGCCTGCATGGTTACCAGCCGCCCCCACCGCACCCCGGGCAAGGGCCTGTCCGACAGATCCTCCCCGGCCAGCAGCAGCGCCGCATCCCACCCCTGCGGGCCGTCCTCCAGCCGTTCCCACACCACCTGGCACGGCACCCGCCCGGCACGGCCGGGAAGTTGCACCGACACCCGCCCGCGGTCCTTGAGCACGTGCGCGGCCGTCAGCACCAGCCGACCGCCCAGCACATACCCCGACCCCCGAGCCTCACCGGACCGCACCACCGCCACCCGCGCCCTGTCCACCCCGCCCTGCCTCCCCGATCCCTGTCCTTGGGCCCCGCCCCTGATCCGGGCGCGGGCCGCCCACAGCGTGGATGCTGCCCGGTTACTCGCCGAACCGGGACCCCAGCACCTCACCCGTCTCATCCGGCCGGTCGGTGTTTACGTGATACGCGCTGCCGGTCGTGGTGTCCTTCGGCGTCAGCACCAGCTTCACCCGGTGCACCGACACCTTCGACGTCCCCGCACCGGCCGACACCACCCACGCCTTCACCCCGGCCTTGCCCTCCTTGCGCATCTCCACCGAGAACTCCAGCTCCACCGGCCCCACCTCGAACCGCGGACCACTGCCACCGCCTGCCGCAGCGGCCACCAACTCCGCCCGCAGATGCTCCACAGCCTCCGCGATCCCGATCTCTTCAGCCATCCCTCGGCCCCTCCCTTTCCCGCTGCCGCACAGACCACTGTCCGCACCAGAGGGTGCACCCGCGCAGACGACCACCACCGGCCGAGAAGTTCCCACACCGCCCCACACATCGAAAAAGACCGAAACCATACGGAAGCAAGACCTTGCATGACCGTTTCTGGCCAACGGAGATGCGGGAGTGGTTTCCGTGCCCCGCCCAGGGCGGTGGAGCGGCTTTGGGGTGGCGCTGCTTTGGCGCGAGTGATCATGGCCCCGTAAGCTTCCGGCGCGTCGGGCAGGTAGTGGACCTGCCCGGTAAAGCACGACGTTGGGGCCATGATCTTCGAGGCTCGCGCCAAAGTGGCTCCGTAAAGCCGCGGAACCGACCGCCCCAGCCACGACGAACCCCCTCTCTGACGTCAAGCGGCTGATCGCAGTGCGCGCGGCACGGGCGCCGGCCGGGCTGGAGCGGGGCGGAGACAGGAGCGCAGGCCCGGCCGGGGGCCGGGCCGCGCGCGGTGAGCGGAGCGAGCCGCCTTGAACCAGTAGAGAAAGTTGTAACTCAGTGAGGCTCAGACGCCGTTGGCCTAGGCGGTGACTGGGCTGCCGTAATGCTGCGCGCCTGTTCTGCGGCACGTTGAAGTGCTTGGGCTACCTGTTCGGCGTCGTCAGCACTCAGCAGGATCTCCTGCGTCCACAGGATCGAGAGCCTGACCGTTCCGTCGTGGAGGTGCACGGCTACGTCGACCTCTGTGCCGTCCCCGGCTGCGTTCCTGACGTTGTCAAGGCTCGGGTCGCTCGCGAACGCGCTCATGTTCCGATGTTCCACAGCGGGGCGTCGTGCCGGCTCGGTCGGTTGCTGATGAGGAGCTGGCGTAGCTCGCTGCGCTGAGTGCCGTTGAGGTTGAGGACCTCGGTGAGGTGGCGGAACGTTGTGTGTGTGACTCCGCGGGCGCGGGCGTCCGACTCGAACTCGTCGACCTGGCGGAGCACCGTATCGGCGTCGAGTGGCGTCGGTGTCTGGTCCTTCAACCACAGGGCCTTGTTGCGCTCGTAGTCGATTTCCGAGAAGCCGCACACCTCGCGACTGTGGGCCTCGACCTCGTCCAGGGTCGTCGTCGCCATGATGGCTCGGGCAAGGGTGTTGTGGCTCAGCGCCTCGTCCAGGTCGACTTCGTGGACACGCGGGCTTTCGTCCGTGAGCGGTACCGGTAGGCCGGCGTCGCGTACCTCGCAGATGCCGCGCGTCCCCCGGGCCGTCGCCGCGAGCATCCCCGTGGCCTCGGACGGGTGCCACTCCAGGACGTTGCCGATTGGGGCTACGTCCTCCGCCGTGAGGGTATGGACGACAGGGCCCAGTGATGGACGGAGATCGTCAGCCGACAGCTCGCCGTCGAGACCGGGGCCGGCGATCAGGAGTCGAACCGGCGCGTTCACTCGGCAGCACGCTGCAAGCGTCACCGCGTCGGCAAGAGGACTCTTCAGGGTCGGTTCGTCGCCGCGGGCGAGGATGTCTCCGCCGACGTCCAGGAGGTCTATCGACTCCGGCGCCAAGTGGGCCAGCAGCTCTTCCAGCTGGCGCGTTACGCCCTCGACTCCATGGGAGGGGTCCAGCAGGGCGAGTGTCTGTGGAAGTTCGGAGGCGAGGCGAGGGAGCGTCGACCCTGCCGGAGCGACTGGACGGGCGGTCGCCGGCACTGACCACACGGACGGGGTGACGGCCTCCAGGCCGGTGAAGTCGTGCGCGCCGCGCGGACCCGGTACCGGGTCGATCAACAGGCGGTCCCACGCGTACGTGAGGATCACCGCTTGGTCCTCGTCGCCGTACAAGGCGGCGTGAAGCATTGCGGCGGCGACTGCGTCGCCCCCTCCTCCTGCTGCGACGATCAACCGCGTCATGTGGTCAACATTACGGGCTCTGGTATTTACCACTCACCCTATAGTGGCTAGAGGCCATAGCCACTTGGACGAGGAGGGAACGTGCCGCAGATCGAGGAGGCGCAGCCGAAGTATCTTCAGATCGCTCACCACATCCGCGATCAGATCCTTCGGGGCGACCTGCGAGCGGGTGACGAGGTGCCGTCTGAGCGGCAGTTGGCGGGACTGGAAGGTGTCCCGTCCGACTGCGGCTCGCGCTCTTGAGGCGCTGAGTCATCAGGGGCTCGTCGAGAAGCGGCAGGGTTCGGGGACCTATGTGCGCAGTCTGGAAGTCAACCGGCGGGCGCGGGAGTTGTACGGCCGGGCCCGTCAGACCGGGAAGATCTACACGCCCGGTGAGTACGCGGTGATCACGTCGGCCGGGTGGATGGACGCACCGGACCACGTCGCTGAGGCCCTCGGGCTGGTGAAGGACCGCCGGGCCGTGCACCGCCGGCGGGTGACCAACAACCAGGACGGTCCGATCACCTTGTCGACCTCGTGGTTCGCCCCGGATGTCGGGCAGCGGGCGCCCAAGCTCACGGACCCCGGGCGGATCCAGGAGGGAACCTTGATGTACGTCGAGAACATGACCGGTCGGCAGGGGAGTTACGCCGAGGACCGGATGTGTGCTCGGAGCGCCACCGAGGAAGAGGCCGCTGACCTGGAGCTGCAACCAGGCTCGGCCGTGCTGATCGTTCACCACGTCGTCTACGACATGCAGGACCGGCCGTTGGAGTTCGCCGAGGCGACCTATCCGCCGCACCGCTGGGCGTTCGAACAGGGCTATCCGTTGGTGTGAAATGACGGTGCGTCAGTTAGGTGAACCGCTTGCGCGACGCGAGTGGCTAATGCCACTATCCAGTAAGTGGCTAAGGCCACTTACTGGAAGGGGTACGGAGTGGCAGGTCGGCGGACGGATCGGGGCGCGCGCGCAGCATGCCGGGGATGCCGGGGGCGCGGTTGGAAGCGCGTCGCTTCGCGTACGTCGGCGGTCCTCGCCACCGCCAACGACCACATCCGTGCCACATCGAAGCGGCGCTGCCTCGACTGCGACGGCAGCGGCAAGGAGTGAGCGCGGATGACCTACCGGTTCAACCGCTTCCCCAGCGAGGAATCACCGTGGCTCGGGGCAATGACCCTGCATCCGGTTCCGGAGTCCGTCCCTCGGGCTCGACGCTGGTTCCGGAAGTTCATCGCCCCGTACGACCCGGCCTGCTCGGTCGACGACTGTGCGCTGATGATTTCCGAGCTGGTCACCAACGCCATCCTGTACGGACGGGCGGACGAGGAGTGGCGTGTGCGCGTGGAGTGGTTCCGGGAGGAAACCTCGCTTCGTGTAGAGGTGCACAACCCCGGCTTCCCGGCGAACGTGCGTATGCGCCGGCCGGACGCGAATGACGCGCATGGGCGCGGGCTGCTGCTGGTCGACGCCATGGCCGAGTCGTGGCACTCCGGACCCAGTCGCTTCGGTGGGACGGTGGTCTCCTTCGTGATGGCTGATGCCTGGCCCGCATGAGCGGCAACCCCACCCTGGTGCATCTGTGGATGCGCAACGCTAGTCTGGTTGACCAGTTGACTTGGCCAATCGCGACGGGCGGCGTTCATGGGATATGAGGTGGAGGCCCCCAAGTACGTGCGCCTCGCGCAGACCCTGCAAGGTCGCATCGAGGACGGAACGTACCCGCCCGGTACCCGCGTCCCCAGCGAGAACCAACTTGTCCAGGCGTTCGGGATGTCCCGGCCCACGGTCGTGCGGGCCCTGGAGCTCCTGAAGCGTGACGGCTGGCTGGAGTCCCGGCAGGGGTACGGCACCATCGTGCGCGGTCGCCCTGCGGGCGCCGAGGAGAGAGAACGGCGCGGCCGTGACGTGCTCACGCGTGATGAGTCGCAGACGGCCGGGCGGCTCGTACAGGTCGCCGAAGTATCGGTACCGGCCCGAGTGGCCTCGGTCCTCGGGCTGCCGAAGCGTGCCAAGGCTCTCATGCGCCGCCTCCTGGTCGAGGAGGACGGGGAGGCCGTCGAACTGGTCTCCTCCTACTTCCCCGCCGGCCTGGTCGACGGCACCGATCTGGCGAGTGCCGAGGTGCTGGAGTCCGGTACGCGCACGCACCTGGAGACGCGCAAGAAGGTCCGCTTCGACCACGTGACGGAGCGCGTCTCCGCTCGCCTGCCTGACGCGACCGAACGTGAGCTGCTGGACCTGCCGGACGGCGTACCGGTCCTGAGTGTCCTCGTCATCGCCTGTGACGCCTCCGGGCAGGCACTGCAAGTCTCTGACGTGCTCCTGCCTGCCGACCGGCAGGAACTGGAAGACACCTACCGTCTGAACTGACCCCGGAAGCAGGCCCGTTCACCTCGAATGCCACTTGACAAGTCAACCTGGCATCCTTAGCTTCGAACTTGCTAAGTCAACTTGTCAGGTGACAGGTTGCGACTCTCAAGAAGCTCAAGGAGACATCTGTGCGTGTGATCCGTATCGACGCCTCGTCCGCCACCGTCCTCCTCACCGAAGCGCCGGCGCCGAAGGTGCGCGACCGGAAGACCGGGGAGATCGCCAAGGACGCCGTGAGCGGTGAGGCCCTGATGACGGTCGGCGTCGTCTACATCGACGAGGGCGAGTCGTCGCTGATCCAGGTCACCATCCCGGAGAGCGGAGTCACGGACGGTCTGACCGTCGGTGCGCCCGTCTCCCTGCCCGGCCTGGTGGCTCGTCCGTGGGAAAGCGTCTTCAACGGCCAGCAGCGGCACGGCATCGCCTACCGTGCCACCGCCGTCACCCCCGGCGCCTTCCCGATGGCGCAGGCGGGCTGACCGGCATGACCGACTGGATGACGGTGGCGGAGGTGGGCGGGTCGCTCGCCGCGATAGGCGGCGCGGCCTACGCCCGGCACGCCCACCCTGCCGCTTACTGGTCCGCGGTCGGGCTCCCGGCCTCGGTGGTCCGGCTGCTGGCCTCGTACTCCTCGACCATGGAAGCCTGCGGCCTGACCGTCGAACCGCCTCGCTGGCGGGCCGTGGCGGTCAAGGCCACCACCCGCCGGGAGATCCGGCCGGTCCCGCCCCGCCGTGGTCTCATCCGGCCCACCGCGACCGGCCTGCGGATGCGGCTTCGGCTGGCTCCCGGGCAGGAACCTGCCGACATCGCCGCCTCGGCGGAGCGGCTGCGGCACGCCTGGGGCGTCCACGCCGTGTACGTACGTGACGTGAAGCCCGGGGTCGTCGAACTGCGGCTGGTCGGTTTCGACGTGCTGCGCGACGTACGGATACCCCGGCGTGCTCGGGGCGGGCTGCTGCGGGTGCCGGTGGCGCTGCGGGAGGACGCGACCGCGTTCGTCCGGGACTACCGCGCCGTACCGCATGAACTCGTCCTCGGCGCCACGCTGTCCGGCAAGTCCATGTACCTGCGCAACCTCATCGCCGGACTGGCGACTCAGCCCGTGGTCCTGGTCGGCATCGACTGCAAGCGCGGTGTCGAACTGTCGCCCCTCGCCGACCGGTTCTCCGCTCTCGCCGTCGACCAGCAGCAGGCCGCTGACCTACTGCCCGTCCTCGTGGCCGAGATGGAGGACCGCTACGACCTGATCAAGGCCCGGCAGGGCATCGCCCCCGGCACCCCCGACGAACTGATCACCTCGGACGTCTGGGGACTGCCCGACGAGGACCGGCCACCGCCCATCGTGCTGTTCATCGACGAGGTGGCGGAACTCTTCCTCGTCGCGAGCAGGAAGGACGAGGACCGGCGCGACGAGATGGTCACCCAGCTCATCCGCCTCGCCCAGCTCGGCCGCGCCGCCGGCATCTACCTGGAGGTCTGTGGCCAGCGCTTCGGCGCCGAACTCGGCAAGGGCGCCACCATGCTCCGCGCCCAGCTCACCGGCCGCGTCTGCCACCGCGTCAACGACGAGGCATCCGCCAAGATGGCGCTCGGCGACATCGCCCCGGAAGCGGTCTACGCGGCCTGCTCCATCCCCGCCGAACGGCCCGGCCTCGCCGTCGTCGGCGACACCTCCGGCGGCTGGTCCCGCATCCGCACGCCGCACCTGGCCCTCGCCGAAGCCGCGGCTACCTGCCGCGCCGCATCCCTCCTCGCCCCCGACGTACCGGCCCTCGCCCCCTTCCGGCCGACGATCCCGGCCGTCCCCGTGCAGTCGTCCTGGCCCGTGCCCGCGCCGCACCCAGCCTCGTAGCCCGCACCACTCCCACGGCTGGCGCGGCCGTCCCGCGCCAAGTCCCTACCCCCGCCATGCCTCAAGAAAGGAGACACCCACTGTGTGCCCCGACTGCGAGGACTTCGCCCGCACCGTGCTCCTGCTGGGCCACCTCGCCACGTACGCCGAGACGCCCGGCGCTGATGCGGCCTTCGTGGAGGTCGTGGGCCCGGCGCTGGCCGTGTCCCTGCCCGAGCCTCTGCCGGGCCTCTTCCCCGACGAGTCCGCCTGATGGCCCGCCTCACCGCCGTGCGCGCGGACGCGGTCCTCGTCCAGGCCGCCATCGCCGGAGCCCTGTCCTTCGCCCACCTCCACGACCTCGCCGCCGCTGCCGGACAGGACGGATGGAAGGCGTGGGCCTACCCGGTCTCCGTCGACCTGCTCCTCGTCGCCGCCTGGCACCGGCTCCGTACCGGCGGCGCGAAGGCGTCGGCCTGGTGCTGGTTCCTCGTCGCCCTGGTCGCCTCCCTCGGCGCCAACGTCGCGACCGCCGGCCTCCTCGACCTGAACGACGTGCCGGCCTGGCTGCGCATCCTTGTCGCCGGATGGCCCGCGGTCGCCTTCCTCGGAGGAACGCTGCTCGCCCACGGAACACGGGCGCTCCCCGAAGCACCGAAGGCACCGGAAGCGGAGACGACCGGGCGCCCAGAGACCGAAGATCCAGCCGCGCCGACAGCCCCTGAGCCGCCTACCGCCCCCGCCCCCGTACCTGCTTCCGTCCCGCCGGCACTCGTCGCCCTGGCCCGCAAGGTCGCCGACGAACACCGGACACGGACCGGAACGGCCATCGACACCTCGACCCTTCGCGCCCGGCTCGGCGTCCCGATGCCGCTCGCCGAAGCCATCGCCACACACCTCACCTGATCTACGGAGGACTTCCGACCGTGCGCCCGTCCACGCTCCGCGCGCTCAACCGCGCCGCCGAGCTGACCCGTCAGAACCGCCTCACCGAAGCGATGCTCATCGCCGAACCCGTGATCCTCACCGCCGACGAGTACGAAGGCGAAGAGATCCGGCGCTGGCTCCTCGACCACGTCACCGACTTCACCGGCGAGCACCACGAGGGCCCGAAGGAGCTGCCCTGATGCCCCGCACCCCGCGCTTCCGCCGCGTCGTCCGCATCGGCCCCGTCCAGGTCGCCACCTACTACGACGACCGGGGCCGCGAGAAGCACACCGCCGCCTGCACGGCCCCGCGCTGCGGCTTCGCCGCCGACTACGACAGCCGCGCCGCCGCCGAACTCGCCGCCCGTACCCACCGCTGTCGCGTCCGCTGAGGGAGCCCTCGTGACCGTCTCACTGCCGCTCGTCCTGGTCCTGGGCCTCATCGCCTGGGGCGCGGTCCGCTTCCTCGGCGTCCGCGTCTGGATCGTCGTCGTGATCGCGCTCTTCGGCTTCCTGCTCTCCCGGACCGTCCTCGCCCCGCTCATCGACTCCGGGACCCGCTCCGGGGTCGACGTCATAAACGGCACCCACGACTGACAAGGAGATCCGCCGTGTTCCGTCCCAAGCTGCCCGACGTCCCGACCCCGACCGCCTTCGACGGTCACCACGCCCACAACCCGGTGCCCTCCGCCGGCCGCGCCCTCGCTCCGTACGTCGGCCCGGTTGCCGCCGTGGTCGTCGTCGGCATCGTCCTCACCGCGCTTCTGGCGGCGGTCGCCGTCACGGCCGTCTCGGTGGCCGTCGCCGCCGTCGTCCTGCGCTCCCTCGTCACCAGCGCGACCAAGCGCTGACCGGCCACCGGGGCGGCAACAAGCCGCCAAGCATCCCGCCGCCCCGGGGCCGTCCCTCCCAACCGCCGTAACAGCCGAAAGGAACCCTCATCATCACCCGGCAGACTCCGCCCCCGCTGGCGGAACTCTCCAAGCTGGCCTCACTCGGCAACCTCCCCCAGCTCGCCCACCAACTCTCCGGACTGGGCGGCTGCACGCACCCGATCCGCCTCGACGGCCACCGCACCGAGTACGCCGTCGACACCCGCACCGGCGAGATCGGCAACCGACTCCACCACCTCGACTCCCGCGCTCTCCCCGCCGGTCACCTCCTGGTGCGCTGCAACAACCGCCGCACCACCCGCTGCGCGGCCTGCGCAGAGGTCTACCGCCGTGACACCTTCCACCTGATCACCTCGGGCCTGCGTGGCGGCAAGGGCGTCCCCGAGCGTGTCGCCGCACACCCGCGCGTCTTCGCCACCTTCACCGCGCCCGGCTTCGGCCCGGTCCACAACCGCCCCACCGGCCCGGCACGGACCGTTCGCCGCTGCCGGTGCGGTGCGCTCCACGACCAGGACGACCCCGTCCTCGGCACCGCGCTCGACCCGGACACCTACGACTACGAAGCGGCCGTCCTGTGGAACGCGCACGCCGGCCTCCTGTGGCGGCGCTTCTCGATCTACCTGCGCCGGGAGGTCGCCAAGCGCGCCGGCCTGACCCAACGCGACTTCCGCGAGTACGCCCGGGTGTCCTTCGCCAAGGTCGCCGAGTACCAGAAGCGCGGAGCCGTCCACTTCCATGCGGTGATCCGCATCGATGGCCCGGAAGGCGGCGACACTACGCCCCCAGTCTGGGCCACCGCCGAGCTGCTCGCCGACGCCATCCGCGCCGCCGCCACCTCGGCCCGGGTGGACGGACCCGTGATCGACGGTCGGGCGCACACCTTCGCCTTCGGCCGTCAGCTCGACGTACGCACCATCCGCTCCGCCGACTTCAACGACGGCCAGGAGCTGACCGAGCGGGCGGTAGCGGCGTACATCGCCAAGTACGCCACCAAGGGCGCCGAAACCGCGACGGGCGCCCTCGATCGCCCGTTGAAGTTCCTCGCCGAACTCGCCCAGCTCGACATCACCGACCATGCCCGACGTCTCATCCGCGCAGCCTGGACTCTCGGCGCCCGCAAAGACCTCGAACACCTCCGCCTGCGCGCCTGGGCCCACATGCTCGGCTTCCGCGGCCACTTCTCCACCAAGTCCCGCCGCTACTCCACCACCCTCGGCGCCCTCCGCGACGCACGCGCCGAATACCGCCGCGCCCAAGCCGCAGCCGCGAACGAGGACGGCCCGGAGACGACCACGCTCGTCCTCGCCCACTGGGTCTACGCCGGTACGGGCCTCACCGATGCCGAAGCCTGGCTCACCGAAACTCTCGAACCCGCTCCCGGAACGGAAGGAGAACCCACCCGTGGCTGAGCGCCATCTCTCCGTCGACCAGGTCGCCGAGCTGCTCGGCACCACGTCCCGCTTCCCCCGTCGCCTCATCGAGGAGCGGCGCATCCGGTACGTGAAGGTGGGCAGGCACGTCCGCATCCCGGAGAGCGCGGTCGACGAGTTCCTCCGGGCCCGCACGGTCGAGCCGATCAGGCGATCCCGCTCTCGCTACGGAAGGGCTGCCTGATGGCCAACAAGAAAGGAAGGCGTCGCCGCTTCGGCGCGGTGCGTCAGTACCGATCCGGTCGCTGGACTGCCTCCTACCTCGGCCCTGATGGCGAGCGCATCCGTGCGGAAGAGACCTTCGAGACGAAGAAGGACGCGGAGATCTGGTTGTCCCAGGTCGAAGCTGACCTCAGCCGCGGGGACTGGCGCGCACCCGACGCTGGCGCGGTCAACTTCGGCACATACGCCGAGAAGTGGGTCGAGGAACGAGAGCTGGCGGTCCGTACCGAGGACCTGTACCGACACCTCCTGCGCCTACACATCTTCCCGACCTTCGGCACACTCGACCTGGATGAGATCACGGCACCCCGCGTGCGCGAGTGGCGCGCTGAGCGGCTCCGCACCACCGCCGCCAAGACGACCGTCGCCAAGTCCTACCGCCTCCTCAAGGGCATCCTCGAGACGGCCGTCGACGACGACCTGATCAGCCGCAACCCCTGCCGTATCAAGGGCGCGGGCAAGGAATCGGCCGCTGAACGGCGTATCGCCACCGTCGCCCAGGTCGACGCCCTCGCCGACACGATTGGAATCCGCTGGCGCCTCATGGTCTACCTCGGCGCCTATGGTCCGATGCGCCCCGAGGAACTGGCCGGCCTCCGCCGCCGGGACGTCGACCCCGACCGCATGGTGATTCGCGTCCGGGTCGCCGAGCCGGAACGGACCAACGGCAGGCGCGCTCCCGGCGAGACGAAGTCCGATGCGGGCGTGCGGGCCGTCGTCCTCCCGGCCTTCCTGCACAAGGAGGTGCGACAGCATCTCGCCTGGTTCGCCGAAAAAGGGCCGGACGGGCTGGTCTTCGTCGGCGAGAAGGGAGCGCCCTTCCGGCGCACCTCGTTCGGGCGGAAGTGGCGGCGGGCGCGTACGGTCGCCGGTCTCCCCGACGGCTTCCGCTTCTACGATCTCCGGCACACCGGGCACACGCTCTCGACACGCTCCGGGGCCACCCTCAAGGACACGATGGTCCGCGCCGGCCAGTCGTCCGAGAAGGCCGCGCTGATCTATCAGCACTCCGACGAGGAGCGGCAGCGCGACGTGGCGGCCGGGCTCGACGACATGGTCCGTGCCGAGCGTGCGAAGAACCACACCGGCGACCACCCGCACCACAGCGAGATGACCGCCGACGGGTAGCGCGTTCCTATGGTGCGGTTGTGGTGCGCAGTCCGCTCACTGGTCCAGACAACAAACAACCCCCGGGTCGCTGACCTGGGGGTTTCACATGGAGCGGGTGACGAGAATCGAACTCGCGCTCTCAGCTTGGGAAGCTGATGGACGGGCTGGTGCCGCGCCGGGACCTCGTCATCTCCACGAAGGCCGGGAGCGTACCCGACCCGGACCGCCGCGTCGACGGCTCGCGCGGCCATCTGCTCTCCGCCCTGGACGCCTCGCTCGCCCGCCTCGGCACCGACTACGTCGACGTGTGGCACGTCCACGCCTACGACCCCGCCACCCCGCTGGACGAGACGCTCGCCGCGCTCGACACCGCCGTCGGCAGCGGGCGCGTGCGGTACGCCGGTGTCTCCGACTTCTGCGGCTGGCAGCTGGCCAAGGCGGCGACCTGGCAGCTCGCCGCGCCGGGGGTGAGAACCCGACTGGCGAGCACCCAGATGGAGTACTCGCTGCTCCAGCGGGGCGTGGAGCGCGAGGTCCTCCCCGCGGCCCTCGACCTGGGGATCGGGCTGTTGCCGTCCTCTCCGCTCGGCCGGGGCGTGCTCACCGGCAAGTACCGCAACGACTCCGCGCCGGCGGGCTCCCGGGCTGCCTCGGAGCATCTCGCGCTGTTCGTCGAGCCGTATCTCGACGACACGGCGAGCCGCATCGTGGACGCCGTGACCACGGCGGCGGACGGGCTCGCCGTGACCGCGCTGCAGGTGGCCCTCGCCTGGGTCCGTGACCGGCCCGGTGTGGCCGCCCCCATCGTCGGCGCGCGCACCGCGCAGCAGCTCACGGCGGCGTTGTCAGTGGAGGCCCTTAGTCTTCCTGACGAGATCTGCCGGGCTCTCGACGACGTGTCGGCGCCCGTGCACCGCTATCCCGATCACGACTGGAGCACGCTGTGAGCACGGAGCCGCCCGAGACCGCGGAGGACGCCGAGGAGCCGGGGACGTCTACCGAGGGCGCGCAGGTGTCCGAGGCCGAGGCCGAGCTGACCGCGCAGCGCGTGGAGCGGGAGCGGATCGAGCGGCGGAAGGCGGAGCGGCAGGGGCCGATCGAGGCAGGGGGCAAGCTGAGCGGCACGGCCGCGGATCTGCTGGCCGCCGTGCGGGCCGTGGAGAGCGGGGAGAAGCCGGCCGCCACCGTGTTCGCGGAGGCCGGGCCCGCGCCGCGGCGGCCCGCTCCCGAGCCCGTGCGCCGGGTTCCGGAGGTGACTCCGGGCCCGGTGGTTCCCGCCGCCGGTGCCGTCGAGGACGTGCGGGCGGTGCTGGTCCAGGGAGGTGCGCCGGAGGGGATCGCCGTACAGGCCGCCGGCGTGTTCGGGGGCAGGGGCGGCGACGTGCTGCGCGCCGATCCCTGGCAGTTGCTGCGGGTCCCCGGGGTGCGGCCCGAGCAGGCGGACGGGTTCGCCCGGGCGCTGCTCGGCGCCGAGGCCGGGCCGGACGACGAGCGGCGGGGGCGGGCGGTCACCGTGTGGCTGCTGGAGCAGGCCGCGCTGGCCGGACACACCGCACTGGAGATGTCGGCGCTGGTCGCCGCGCTGGGGCGGCAGGGGGTGCCGGAGCCCGAGGAGACCGTGCAGAACGCCGTCTCGGAGGGGGACGTGCTCGTTTTCCAGGACGCCGTCGGCGAAGCCGGTGACGCCGAGGAGGACGAGGCGCGGCCGGTTCGGGTGCTGGTGGGGCTGGAGCGGTGTGCGCTGGCCGAGGAGAGTCTGGCCGACGGGCTGGCCCGGCTGGTCAACTCCGTGACCGGGCAGGACGGTGCGGGTGGGGAGTGGGAGCGTGCGGCCGCCTCGGCGGGGGGTTCCGCGGGTGAGCTGATCCGGGCGGTCGCCGGGCACGGGCTGGTGCTGCACACCGGTGGGGAGGCCTCGCTGGCCGAACCGGCGGCGCTGGTGAGCGCCGCGCGGGGGCTGGGGTTGCGGGTCTGGGCCGCCGCCCACGGTCCGGTGGGGCGTGCCCGGTTCGCGGGCCTGGTCGGGGGAACCGGGGTCGCCACCGTCGCCGGACTGCTGTCCGGTGCCGAGGGGCCCGGGCGGGACGCCGACGGGGCGCTGGACGTGGATCTGCTGGTGGTGCTCGACGCTCCGCAGCTGGATGTCGAGACCGCCGCGCTGGTGACGGAGTCGCTGCCGGACGGGGCGCGGCTGGTGCTGGCCGGTGATCCGGGTGTGCTGTGGTCGGTGGGGCCGGGGCGGGTGTTCGCGGATCTGCTGGCGGCGCGGGTCTGCCCGCAGGTCGCCTCGCGGCGGCCGGACCCCGGCCCGCTGGGTGAGCTGGTCTCGGGCATCGGCGTCGGCGAGCTGAACCAGGTGGCGGCGCCCGGCAAGGAGGTCGTGATCGTGCCGGTGCGGGACGCTGGGGAGGCCGTGCACCGGACCGTGCAGCTGGTGGCGGACTCGGTGCCGCGAGCGATCGGCGTGCCGGTCGAGGAGACCCAGGTGATCACTCCTGGGCACGGGGGTGCGGTGGGTACGCGCGCGTTGAACGCGGCGCTCAAGGAGCGGCTGAATCCGGGGCCGGGACGCTTCGGCGGTTTCGACCCGGGTGACCGGGTCGCCTACTCCCCCGCCCCGGGCCGTGCGCTGCCGGGCCGCGTGGTGAGGGCCGACGGCGAGGGGCTGCACCTGGAGTGCGGGGGCGAGGAGGTCGTCGTGCCGAGGGAGCGGGTGGAGTCGTCCGTGCGGCACGGGTGGGCGCTGACCGCGCACCAGGCGGTGGGCTGCCGGTGGCCCGCGGTGGTCGTGGTGCTGCCCGGTGACGCCGCACAGGCGCTGAGCCGGCCCTGGGTGTACACGGCGTTCAGCAGGGCCGACCGGCATCTGTCCGTGGTGCACGGTGCGGAGCAGGCGCTGCCGCGTGCCGTGGCCGAGGTGGCGGCGAAGCCGCGGACCACCCGGTTGCCGGTGCTGCTGGCCCCGCAGGTTCCGGTGACGGAGGGCTGAGCGGGACCCCCGCGCGGGCGGCGGCACCGGAGGGCCGCCGCCCGCGTGGGGCGGATGTGGTCAGCGGTCCGCGTCGAGGGGTTCCAGGTCCTCGTCCTCGTCCAGGCTCGGGTCCAGCTCGTCCTCCAGGTCGTCCCCGTCCTCGAGGTCCTCCTCGTCGTCGAAGACCGCGCTGACGTCGAAGCGGCACACCACCCGCTGCGGGTCCACCTGCTCGAACGGCGCCTCCAGCCACTCGCCGGGTTCCGCGGGGTCGTCCGATGCCGTCACCCAGAGCGTGGAGTCGCCTTCCTCCAGTCCGAACTCCTTGTGCCGGGAGGCGATCTCGTCCGGCTCGAACTCGCCGAACAGCAGGCCGAGCGCGCCGTGGACGGTGCCCGACGCCTCCGAGGTCTCCTCGTCCGCCGCCTCGATCCGCTGGGCGTGCGCGCGCAGCCGCTGGGGTTCCACGACGGCGTAGTCACGGCGGATCAGCACGCTGAGCGCGGCCGGTTCCTCGGGGCCGGTGTACGGCGGCGCGTCCTCCGCGCCGGGGATCTCGAAGGGGGTGACCTCGTCGTAGCGGTCGTAGAGCAGTTCGTCGTACGCCTCCGCGGCCGCGGCCAGCTGGTTGAACGCCTCGTAGACGGCCGGGTCGTCCTCCCCCGACCGGAGTTCGACCGCGGCCAGGTGGCGGTCGAGCGCGGTCTTCACCGCCTCGGCGGCGGCGCGTACCTCGGCAGCGGTGGGCTGCGCAGCATCAGACATAGTGCAGACGCTATCCGTACCGGGGCCCGGCCCGCACAATAGATGCGATGCCGGAATACGAATTTGTCGACGTGCACGTACCGCGCGGGGTCTCCCGCAAGGAGACGGCACGTCTGCTGACGGACCATGCAGAGTACGGTCACTGGGAGTTGTACCGCCTGACGCTGATGCGTGACGGCAGTCGCAGGGTGCGGCTGCGGAGGCGGATCATCCGCCAGGTGCGCGCCACCTGGTGATCTTCGACACCCGACCGGAATCACACGACGGAGCGGACCCCGCGGTCGCGGGGTCCGCTCCGTGTGTCCGGTGTCACGCGGCGGTCCGTGCCTTGCGGTAGAGGACCGCGCCGGCGAGCAGCGCGCCCGCGCCGACGGGCAGGACGAGCCCCATCGGCAGCTCGCTGCCGGTCTGCGCGAGCTGCGCGTCGTGCCGGGGCTGGGTGAGGGAGTGGACGCCCTGCTGGTCGCCGGCCGACGGGCGGTCCGGGGTGCCCGGCTCGTCGCCGGGGTGCTCGGGGCTGCCGGGGTGCTCGGGGTTGCCGGGGTCGCCCGGGTCGCCGGGCTGCCCCGGGGTGTCGTGGTCGGAGCCGCCGTTCGCGCAGCCGTTGCCCTCGGTGGCGTTGCCGGCGCCGAGGATGTCGACGCTGTTGCCGCAGACGTTCACCGGGATGTGGATCGGTGCCTGGATGTGGTTGCCCGAGCCCACGCCGGGCGAGCCGGCGGCGTGGCCGTCGGCGTGCGAGCCGCCGTGACCGCCGGAGTCGCCGTACCCGCCCGAGGAAGAGCCACCCTGGTTGGCACAGGAGTTCCCCACCGACGGATTGAGGACGCCGACGACGTCGACCGTGTTCCCACAGACGTTCACCGGCACGTGCACCGGCGCCTGCACCGTGTTCCCGGAGCCCACGCCGGGCGAGCCGGCGGCGTGGCCGTCGGCGTGCGAGCCGCCGTGACCGCCGGAGTCGCCGTACCCGCCCGAGGAAGAGCCACCCTGGTTGGCACAGGAGTTCCCCACCGACGGATTGAGGACGCCGACCACGTTGACCGTGTTCCCACAGACGTTCACCGGCACGTGCACCGGCGCCTGCACCGTGTTCCCGGAGCCCACGCCGGGCGAGCCGGCGGCGTGGCCCGTCGCGCCGGAGTCGGCGTGGGCGGTCCCGCCCGCGGCGGCGAGTACGCCCGTGGCCGCCGCCATCGTCATCAGGCCCTTGCGGGTGACCTGTCGCATTGCTGAAATCCCTGCTTTCGACCTGGTGCCGGGAATCGGCGTTCCGCAGGATTCCCGGTGTTCCGACGTTCGATGAGAGCGGTCGGCCCCGGAGCGCATGGCGCACGCTCCGGGGCCGACGGGCTCAAGCCCTCAGCGGGCGTGCCCTAGAGGGCGAGGCACAACGTCACTTGTTGATGCAGACGTTGCCGAAGGCGGGGTTCAGCAGCCCGATCACGGAGATCGTGTTGCCGCAGACGTTCACGGGGACGTGGATCGGGGCCTGCACGACGTTGCCGGAAAGGACACCCGGGGAGTGCGCGGCGACACCCTGGGCACCGGAGTCGGCGGCGGCCATGCCCGCGCCCGCGAGAACCAGACCACCGGTGGCAGCCGCGACGGCGACGACCTTCTTCAGCATTATTCCTCCTAGTTGGCAAAGCGATCCAAAGTCGCGGATCACATCACGGCTAACGAGGACGGAGTAATGAGGCTACGAGCTTATCGTCGCATTCACTCTTCCCGGTCAACTCTGTACGCCTGCACGATTATTGAGTTCATCGGGTAACCGTCTCAGGAGGCGTCGAGGAAGCGGTCGAGCACCCGCACGCCGAACTTCAGGCCGTCCACCGGCACCCGCTCGTCGACCCCGTGGAACATGCCGGCGAAGTCCAGCTCCGGGGGCAGCTTGAGGGGCGCGAAGCCGAAGCCCCGGATGCCGAGGTCGTCGAAGGACTTGGCGTCCGTCCCGCCGGAGAGCATGTACGGGACGGCCTTCGCGGCCGGGTCCTCGGCCACCAGCGCGGACTGCATCGCGTCCACGAGGGCTCCGTCGAACGTGGTCTCGACGGCCTTGTCGGAGTGGACGTCCTCGCGCCGCACCTTCGGACCGAGGATCCGGTCGAGGTCGGCGAGGAACTCCTCCTCGTGTCCGGGCAGGAACCGGCCGTCCACGTGCGCGGTCGCCTCGCCCGGGATGACGTTGACCTTGTAGCCCGCGCCCAGCTGGGTGGGATTGGCGGTATTGCTCAGGGTCGCGCCGATGAGCTTGGCGATGCCGCCGAGCCTGGCGAGGGTCCCCTCCATGTTCTCCGGGTCGAGCTCGGTCCCGAGGGCGTCGCCCAGTTCGTCGAGGAAGGCCCGGGTCGTCTTCGTGACGCGGACGGGGAACTTGTGCCGGCCGAGACGCGCGACGGCCTCCGACAGCTCGGTGATGGCGTTGTCGCGGTGGATCATCGACCCGTGCCCGGCGGTGCCGGCCACGGTCAGCTTCATCCAGTGCATGCCCTTCTCGGCGGTCTGGATCAGATACAGGCGGCGCTGCTCGCTGACGGTGAACGAGAAGCCGCCCACCTCGCTGATCGCCTCGGTGACGCCCTCGAAGAGGTGCGGGTGCTTGTCGACCAGGTGGCGGGCGCCGTACGTCCCGCCGGCCTCCTCGTCGGCGAGGAACGCCAGCACGATGTCCCGGGGCGGCTTGCGGCCGCTGCGCAGCCGGTCGCGGACGACCGCGAGGGTCATCGCGTCCATGTCCTTCATGTCGACGGCCCCGCGCCCCCACACGCATCCGTCGGCGATCTCGCCGGAGAAGGGGTGGTGGGTCCAGTCGGCGGCGTTGGCCGGTACGACGTCGGTGTGGCCGTGGATGAGCAGCGCGGGCCGGGACGGGTCCTCGCCCTCGATCCGGGCCACCGTGGAGGCGCGTCCGGGGTGCGACTCGAAGATCTGCGGCTCGAGTCCCACCTCGGCGAGCTTCTCGGCGACGTACTCGGCCGCCTTGCGCTCGCCGGGGCCCGAGTGGTCGCCGTAGTTGCTGGTGTCGATCCGGATCAGCTCGCGGCAGAGGTCCACGACCTCGTCCTCACCGGTGACGCTCCTGGCCGTGTCCGTCTCGCTCACGTGCTTCCTCCCGCTGCTGGTGTTCCCGCTGGTGGGTCGTCCCCTCATCCTCTCTCCCCCGCGGTCGCGCCCCAAGACCCGGCCCGGCCCGTCACACGCCGTTCACGCGACGGCGCGGCCGGGCGGGGGTGATCGGCCACCCCGGAACACCTGGTAATGTTTACGTCGTCGCCAAGGGGGAAACCCCACGCGACAGACAACTTGTCCGGGTGGCGGAATGGCAGACGCGCTAGCTTGAGGTGCTAGTGCCCTTTATCGGGCGTGGGGGTTCAAGTCCCCCCTCGGACACATGAAGCGCGAGGGCCGCGACCACCAGGTCGCGGCCCTCGGGCGTTGGCGCGGAGGCCGACCATGACCACACGTTCCTGCCCCTGCGGGCTGCCCGAGGCGTACGAGGCCTGCTGCGGCCGGTTCCACAGCGGGGCCGCCGCCGCGCCCACCGCCGAGCGGCTGATGCGGTCGCGGTACTGCGCGTTCGTGCGGCGGGACGGGGCGTATCTGCTGCGGACCTGGCATCCGAGGACGCGGCCGGAGCGGGTCGACTTCGATCCCGGGATGCGGTGGACCGGGCTGGAGATCCTGGACACGGCCGACGGGTCCGCCTTCCACTCCACCGGGACGGTGACCTTCCGGGCCTCCTACCGGGGCGGCTCGCTGCACGAGCGCAGCCGGTTCGAACGGGTCGGCGGGGCGTGGGTGTACGTCGACGGGGAGTTCCTGGAGTAGTCCGGTGCGGATGTGAGGTTCACCCCGGTCCTTCGAAGAACCCCATGACCGTCACCTCGTCGAGACGCCGTTCCGCCGCGTTCTGCCGGGTGATCGTCCAGTAGACGTCACCGGCGATGTGCGCGCCTCCGTACCACTGGGCGAGGAGGGCCCAGGCCTCGGGGCGGGGAGGCTTCCCCGTCCTGTCGGCTTCCCTCCACGCGGCGTAGGCGACGAGGTCGGTCTCGCCGTAGGGGTCGGTGGAGTAGCCGTCGAGCTGGAGGCGCGAGGCGCCGAGGAGGGGCCGGTCCTCGTGCCGCACGTCGTTCCAGGCGCCGCGCAGGGCCGGGGCGCGGGGGTGCTCGGCGGGGTCGAAGAGGGATTCGTTGTCGGGCAGGGAGACGTCGTACCGCAGCCGTAGTTCCCCCGCCGCGCGCAGGCCCGAGTCCAGGTCCTCCCACGCGTCGCCCGGCGCGTGGCCGGAATCCAGCGGGCGTTCCTCGACGGGCGTCCCGGCCGGGACGTGCACCGCCTCGCCGCCCGCGTCCAGGCCGTCGTCGTGGGAACGGGCGAAGAGCAGGAGCGCGCCGTCGCGCGGCAGGGGCAGCGTCGTCGCGTCCGCGGGCAGCGCCGCGAGGTCCAGGGAGGCGATCAGGCAGGTGCGCTTCGGCAGGTCGGGGAAGCCGGCCGGGAGCAGTGCCGGTCCGCCGAAGCGGCCCACGACCGGTCCGTCCCCGTGCGGGGCGAGGGTCGCGCACGGGCGGGCGGCGTCCAGCCACCGCTCCACCTCGCCGGACGGTACGCCACGCGCGAGCGCCTTCTCACGGACGCGGTCCAGCTTCCGGCGTCTCTCGGGGTTCATGCGAGGAACCCAGCGCCGGGGTCCGACACCGTACGGCCGTCAGGGCGCCAGGATGTCCAGTTCCTGGAGGGCGCCCTCGGTGATCTCGCGGGTCAGCTTCTCCGCGCGGGCGGCGTCGCGTTCGCGGACCGCCTCCGCGAGCTGGACGTGCAGGGTGACGGCGGCCGGGTCGGGGTCCTCGAACATCACGTCGTGGTGGGTGCGGCCGGACAGCACCTCGGCGACGACGTCGCCGAGGCGGGCGAACATCTCGTTGCCGGAGGCGGTCAGGATCACGCGGTGGAACGCCACGTCGTGGAGGAGGTACCCCTCCAGCCGGTGACCGCTGGAGTTGGCGACCATGCCGAGCGCGCACTCGGTCAGTTCGGCGCACTGCTCGGGAGTGGCGTTGCGGGCGGCCAGGCCCGCGGCGACCGGCTCGATCGCCGAGCGCAGCACCGTGAGGGAGCGCAGCTGGCGGGGGCGGTCCGCGCCGGCCAGGCGCCAGCGGATGACCTGGGGGTCGTACACGTTCCACTCGTGGGCCGGCAGGACCGTCACGCCCACGCGGCGCCGGGACTCGACCAGGTGCATGGACTCCAGGACGCGGACGACCTCGCGCATCACGGAACGCGACACGTCGAAACGCTGAGCGAGTTCGTCGGTGCGCAGGACGCTGCCGGGCGGGTACTCGCCCGCGGTGATCTCGGGGCCGAGGGTGTCCAGTACGCGGCCGTGCAGCCCCCGGCCCGTGGTGCTCATGCACTCAGAGTACGGGGCGGGTCACGGGAACAAAAAGTCAGACTTATATGTCACAGGCTCTTGAATTCGTCGTACCTAATGGGCTTCAGTTGCGTCGACATCACGTGTCGACGAAGACATCAGACAGTGAGGCAGCGATGAACACCCCCCATGTCGTCGTGGTCATGGGCGTCGCGGGCACCGGCAAGACCACCATCGGTCCCCTGCTCGCGGCCCGGTTCGGCGTCCCGTACGCCGAGGGCGACGACTTCCACCCGCAGGCCAACATCGCCAAGATGACGGCCGGTACCCCGCTCACCGACGACGACCGGTGGCCGTGGCTGGACGCCATCGGCGGCTGGGCCCACCGCCGGGCCGGCCTCGGTGGGGTGGTCAGCTGCTCCGCGCTGAAGCGGTCGTACCGCGACCGGCTGCGGGCCGCCGCGCCCGGCGTCGTCTTCGTGCACCTCACCGGTGACCGCGCGCTCATCGAGGACCGGATGTCGCACCGGAAGGGCCACTTCATGCCCACGGCGCTGCTCGACTCCCAGTTCGCCACGCTCCAGCCGCTGGAGCCGGACGAGGCCGGAGTCGCCGTGGACGTGGCGGGCAGCCCCGAGGAGATCACCGCACGGGCGGCCACCGCCCTGGACGCCCTCTCCGAGCCGACCCCGTAGGTCCCTGACCGGACCCCCAGTTCCCGGGGCGCCCCCACCTCCCCGGTTCCTCTCCACCCCCGTACACACAAGGAACCACCGTGACCAGACTCAGCGTTGAGATGCTGGCAGCGGACGCACCCGAGCCGATCACCTCGGCCGGCCACGCCCAGCTGGGCATCGCCGTGCTCCTGGGCATCGCCGTCATCGTCCTGCTCATCACCAAGTTCAAGCTGCACGCCTTCCTGTCCCTGACCATCGGGACACTGGCGCTCGGCGCCTTCGCCGGCGCGCCGCTCGACAAGGTCATCACCAGCTTCAGTGCCGGACTCGGCTCCACCGTCGCCGGCGTGGGCGTGCTGATCGCCCTCGGCGCGATCCTCGGCAAGATGCTCGCCGACTCCGGCGGCGCCGACCAGATCGTCGACACCATCCTCGCGAAGGCGAGCGGCCGTTCCATGCCGTGGGCGATGGTGCTGATCGCCTCGGTGATCGGTCTGCCGCTGTTCTTCGAGGTCGGCGTGGTGCTGCTGATCCCGGTGGTGCTGATGGTCGCCAAGCGCGGCAACTACTCCCTGATGCGCATCGGCATCCCGGCGCTCGCCGGTCTGTCCGTGATGCACGGTCTGGTGCCGCCGCACCCCGGCCCGCTGGTCGCGATCGACGCCGTCGGCGCCAACCTCGGTGTGACGCTGGCGCTGGGTGTGCTCGTCGCCATACCGACGGTCGTCATCGCCGGTCCGCTGTTCTCGAAGTACGCCGCCCGCTGGGTGGACGTCCCGGCCCCGGAGCGGATGATCCCGCAGCGGCCCTCCGAGGACCTGGAGAAGCGGCCGAGCTTCGGCGCGACGCTGGCCACGATCCTGCTGCCGGTCGTGCTGATGCTGGCCAAGGCACTGGTCGACATCGTCGTCGACGACCCCGAGAACAGCGTGCAGCGCGTGTTCGACGTGATCGGCTCCCCGCTGATCGCGCTGCTCGCGGCCGTGCTGGTCGGCATCTTCACCCTCGGCATGCCCGCCGGGTTCAGCAAGGAGCGGATGCAGCAGCTGGTCGAGAAGAGTCTCGCGCCGATCGCGGGCATCCTGCTGATCGTCGGCGCGGGCGGCGGTTTCAAGCAGACGCTGATCGACACCGGCGTGGGCCAGATGATCCTGGAGATCTCCGAGGACTGGTCGATCCCGGCGCTGCTGCTGGCCTGGCTGATCGCGGTGGCGATCCGGCTGGCGACCGGTTCGGCGACCGTGGCGACCGTCTCGGCGGCCGGTCTGGTGGCGCCGCTGGCGGCCGACATGTCGACCACGCACGCCGCCCTGCTGGTGCTGGCGATCGGTGCGGGTTCGCTGTTCTTCAGCCATGTCAACGACGCCGGGTTCTGGCTGGTGAAGGAGTACTTCGGGCTGAACGTCGGCCAGACGATCAAGACCTGGTCGATCATGGAGACGATCATCTCGGTGGTCGCCGGTGCTCTGGTGCTGCTGCTGTCGCTGATCATTTAGCCGCAGATCAGGCGATTCGACCGGACACCAGGCGATTCGGCCGGAGATCAGGCGCGTACGGCCCACCCGCTCCCCCTCGGGGCGCGGGTGGGCCCGTGTCGTTTCAGGGGCGCCACAGCGGGTGTTCGCGCTCCGCCCAGTCGCGGCCGACGGAGCCGGTG
Source organism: Streptomyces sp. NPDC044984 (assembly GCF_040646935.1). Lineage (NCBI taxonomy): Bacteria > Bacillati > Actinomycetota > Actinomycetes > Kitasatosporales > Streptomycetaceae > Streptomyces > Streptomyces sp. NPDC044984. Next base: position 43,534 of record NZ_JBEZBE010000040.1, on the reverse strand, counting down.
CGCAGGCCGCGGCGGGCCTCGGGGTCCGCCAGGGCCATGCCGATGTGCCCGGCGAGGACGATGCCGATGGTCAGCGCCAGCCAGTCGTGGACGAAGGTCGCGCTGGTGCGCCACACCAGCGGGGTGAGGTGGGTGAACCACATCAGCAGTCCGGTGCCGAGCATCACCAGTGTGGCGCCCGCGATCCAGGCCGCGTAGACCTTCTGGCCGGCGTTGAACTTGCCGGCCGGGCGGGACGAGGGGCGTCTGTCGCGGCGCAGGGCGGCCCGCAGCCAGACGCGGTCGTGCGGGCCGAAGCGGTTGAGGCGCCCGAGGTCGGCACGGAAGGCGCGGGAGGCGAGAGCGGCGAGGACGGGGACGGGCAGGGCGAGCCCGGACCACTGGTGGAGGGTGACGACGAGGGCGCGGCGGCCCACCAGCTGGGCGAGCTGGGGGACGTAGAGGCAGGCGGCCGTGGCCACGCAGACGCCCATCAGCGCGGCCGTGGCGCGGTGCGCCCATCGCTGGGCACGCCCGAAGCGCCGTACGGCGGTGGCGGCGGGCGGGGCGTCAGCTCGTGGGCTCATCGTCGCGTCCGTTCGAGCGGCCGACCCAGGCGTCGACGTCGTAGCCGCGCTCCTCCCAGTAGCCGGGTTCGACGTCCTCGGTGACGGTGATGCCGGAGAGCCACTTGGCGGACTTGTAGAAGTACATCGGGGCCACGTAGAGGCGGACCGGGCCGCCGTGGGCGTGGCCGAGGTCCTCGTCGCGCATGCGCAGGGCGACCAGGACGTCCGCGCGGCGGGCCTGGTCGAGGGTGAGGCTCTCGGAGTACGCGCCGTCGAAGCAGGTGAAGCGCACCGCGCCGGCCGAGGGGCGTACTCCCGCGGCGTCCAGGAGCCGGGACAGGCGCACCCCCTCGAACGGCGTCCGCGGCACCCGCCAGCCGGTGACGCACTGGACGTCCCGGACCGTGCGGGTCTGCGGCAGGGCCTTCAGCTCGGCCAGGGTGTAGGTGGTGGGGCGGTCGACGAGGCCGTCGACCGTGAGGCGGTAGGTGCCGGCGTTCTTCCGCGGGACGGACGAGGTGACCGAGTAGTAGCGGAAGCCGCCGCCGTTGGGGAGGAGTCCGGTCAGGCCGGTGGGGTCCTTGTCGGAGGCTCCGGCGAGGAAGGATTCGAGGCCGCGTTGCAGGGTGGGCGCGGTGGCCACGCCGAGGGCGCCAAGGCCGAGGGTGCCGAGGAGGACCCGGCGGCCGATGGGTTCGCCCCGCGCGTCCCCCTCGTCCGGGGCCGGCGGCGGCTGTTCGGAGTTCACCTCTCCATTCGAGCACCCGCGTCCCCGCCGGACCAGGGAGCGCGGGTGTCCGTCAGACTTCCGTCATCAGCTCTCCCACGAGGTGCGCTCGGCCTCCTTCTCCAGTTGGAACGCCTCGTTGCCGAGCCCGATGCGGGCGTGCTTCTCGGGGGCGCGGGCGCGCAGGACGGCGCCCTGGACGAGGCCGGCGACCAGGGCGAGCCCGATGATGCCGGGGAGGATCCAGCTCAGCGAGGAGTCGGGTCCCGCGCCGACCAGGACGTCGAAGTCCCTGACCGTGTAGCCCGCGATGACGGCCAGGGCGATGCCCGCCAGCGCGGAGGTGACCAGCCGCCAGCTCTGCGCGCCCGCGGCGCCGCGCCGGACGAAGAAGACGACGACGGACAGGGAGGCGATGGCCATCAGCACGATCACGCCGAGCGCGCCGACGTTGCCGCCCCAGGTGAACAGGTGCAGGACCGGCGCGGTCGGGTCGCCGGCCGGCTTGTCGTCGGTGAGCGCGAAGGCGAGGACGAGCACGGCGGCGACGACGGTCTGGAGCAGGGAGCCGGTGCCGGGGGCGCCGCTGGTGCCGGTGGTGCGGCCGAAGGCGGCGGGCAGCAGGCCCTCGCGGCCCATGGCGAAGGCGTACCGGGCGACGACGTTGTGGAAGCTGAGCATGGCCGCGAACATGCCGGTCACGAAGAGGACGTGCAGGACGTCGGTGAAGGTGCCGCCCAGGCGGTCCTCGGTGAGGAAGAACAGCAGTCCCGCGCTCTGCTCCCGGGAGGCGCCGACGATCCCGGCCGGTCCGGTGGCGACGGTGAGCGCCCAGCTGCTGAGGGCGAAGAAGACGGCGACGCCGGTGACCGCGAGGAACATCACGCGCGGCACGATCTCGTGCGGCTTGCTGGTCTCCTCGGCGTAGACGGGGGCCTGTTCGAAGCCGAGGAAGGCGGCGATGCAGAAGCACAGGGCGGTGCCGACGCCGGCGCCGGTGAGCGTGTCCGGGTTGAAGGCGTGCAGCGACAGGCCCTCCTTGCCGGGGTCGGCGACGGCGGCGACGTCGAAGACGACGACCAGCAGCACCTCGATGACCAGCAGCACGCCGAGCACGCGCGCGTTGACGTCGATCTTCAGCCAGCCCAGCGCGCCGACGGCGAGCACGGCCACCAGCGCCGGTATCCACCAGGCGACCTCGAGGTCGGCGTAGGTGGCGAAGAGGCCGGAGACCTCGAAGCCGAAGATGCCGTAGATGCCGACCTGGAGGGAGTTGTAGGCGACGAGCGCGACGAGCGCGGCGCCCGCTCCGGCGGTGCCGCCGAGTCCGCGGGAGATGTAGGCGTAGAAGGCGCCGGCGTTGTGGACGTGCCGGCTCATCTCGGCGTAGCCGAGGCTGAAGAGGACCAGTACGACGCCGAGGGCCACGAAGAGCAGCGGCTGGCCGACGATGCCCATCACCGCGAATGTGGTGGGCATGACACCTGCGACCACCATGAGGGGGGCGGTCGCGGCGAGGACGGAGAGCAGCAGGCCCCCCGTGCCGAGGCGGTCGGCGCGCAGGGCGCGCTCCCGCCCCTTGAAGGTGCTGATGCCGTCGGTGGTCGCTCTGCTCGTGCGGGAACTGTCCGTCGTCATCGAAGGGCCGTCCTTGGTCGGTTGTGGTGGTGACGGGCGGGTGCGGGAGGTGGGGGTGGGGGCGTGGGGTCAGATCGTGCCCAGGGCTGCGGCGCGGGCGGTGCGGAAGGCGGTCAGGGCGTCACGGTCGGGGTACGACCAGGGGGCGGGTGTGGCGTGGTCGCCGATGCGGTGGAAGAGGGCGGCGGCCTCGGCGCCCCGGCCCTCGCAGACCTTGGCGTGGGCGAGGAAGTTGAGGTCGACCAGGCGGCGCGGGTGGCCTTCGTGCTCCCACTCCAGCCACCAGTCGAAGGCGGCCTTCATCACCTGCCGGGCGCGGCGGCCGACCCAGTGGCCGGAGGCGACCGGGTCGGCGGGTTCGTGTCCGGCGGCGGCCAGGGCGCGGTAGCGCTCGGCGTGCGCGATGACCGGCAGGACCGCCAGCGGCGAGTCGGCGGGTGCCTGCTCGGCGGCCCAGTTGGCGAAGTCGTACACCTCGTGCAACGGGTCCGGGCCCGCCTCCACCCGGCGTTCGGCGAGCCAGGCGACCACCAGGTGGTGGGCGTGGTGGTGGTCCGCGTACCGGGTGCGGATCTGCTCGAAGATCCGGACCACGTCCCCCTCGGCCCCCCGGTCGCACTCCAGCAGGAGCAGTCCGAGCCAGGGGGTGGGGTCGGCGGGCACGAGCTCCGCCGCCCGGCGGCAGACCTCGCGGGCACGGGCCGGTTTCTCCTTGCCGCGCAGCGCGCGCCGCACCTGGGCCAGGGCGAACAGCACGGACGCGTCACCGGAGTCGGGTTCGGCGAGCAGCCACTCGCGGGTCCAGGCGGCGCAGTACGACTCCCCGGCGAGCACCGTGATCCGGTGGTCCCGGCGGTCCCAGTCCTCCCCCGTGCGGACCAGCAGCGAGCGGGTGCTCTGCCACCGGCCCTGCGCCAGCGCGGTCCGCGCGGCGGCGAGTTCGGCGTCGTCGAGGGCCTCGTCGAAGGCCTGTGCCGCACGTCTGCGGGCACGGCCGAGGGGAGGCGGGGGTGGGGGCACCGCGGGACTTCCTCACGCGCTCTTCTTGTGGTCGCCGGCTCACGGCGGGCGGTCGGTAGGGCAGTGGTCGGCTGCCGAACGCCATGGGCTGATCACTCACAGCAAACCGTCAGCCGACGGATCACGTCAAGGGCGCCCCCTGCGTTACTCGCGTCAACTGCGTTCACGAACCGGCTACTTGTGATCTCCGGGGCAGGGGATCCGCCCGGGTGGGGTGAGCGGTCGGGCAGGGGCCGGCCGCTGCTTGGATGGCCGTATGAGTGCTGAGGAGATCATCGACATCGTCGACGAGAACGACCGGGTGGTCGGGCGGTCCCCGCGCGGGGAGGCCTACGCGCGGGGGCTGCGCCACCGCTGCGCCTTCATCCTGGTCCGGGACGCCGGGGGGCGGATCTTCGTGCACCGCCGCACCCCGGCCAAGCAGGTCTTCCCCTCCCTGTACGACATGTTCGTCGGCGGGGTCGTCGGCGCGGGCGAGGGCTACGACGAGGCGGCGCTGCGGGAGGCCGAGGAGGAACTGGGCGTGAGCGGGCTGCCGCGCCCCGAGTACGTCTTCACGTTCCTGTACGACGACGGGGCGGGCCGCAGCTGGTGGTCGGCGGTGTACGAGGTGCGCTGCGACCGGCCCGTACGGCCGCAGGCGGAGGAGGTGGCCTGGTGGGACTTCCTGTCGGAGGCGGAACTGGAGCGGCGGCTCGGTGAGTGGGAGTGGACTCCGGACGGACTGGCGGCGTACGAGCGGCTCAGGGCGTACCGGTCGGAGCCGTCGGGGCGGGCGGAGGGCTGAGCGGTCCCCCGCCAACGGTCGTCGGCCCGGCCCGGAGGCGGCCCCGGTAGGGTCGCGGCGTGATCGACTTCGTGCGGAACATCCGGTTGTGGTTCGCGCCCGGCGAGGTGCGGCGGGAGGGCGACACGCCCGACTACCGGTTCTCGCTGGCGAACGAGCGGACGTTTCTCGCCTGGTTGCGCACCGCGCTCGCGTTGATCGGCGGCGGGTTCGCCGTGGACCAGTTCCTGCCGGACCTGCGCTGGGGGTGGCGGGTCGGGCTGGCGCTGGCGCTGCTGGCCGCGGGGGCGCTGTGCGCGTTGCGGGCGGTCAACCACTGGGTGCGGTGCGAGCGGGCGATGCGGCGGGGGGAGGATCTGCCGGTGTCGCGGTTTCCGGCGCTGCTGAGTCTCGTGGTGGCGGTGGTGGCCGTGGTGATGGTCGCCGTGGTGCTGTTCGGGTGGGACGGGTGAGCGGGGCCGCGGAGCGGGACCCGGGGCTGCAGCCCGAGCGGACCCGGCTCGCGTGGCGGCGTACGACGCTGTCGGCCGCGGTCGCGGCGGTGCTGGCCGTGAAGACGGCGTTGGCGGGTGGGGTGTCGGCGGCCGGGGTGGTCGCGTGCGCGCTGTGCTGTGCCTGCTGGGTGGGGTTCCTGTGGGTCGCCCATCGGCGGATCCGGGGGCTGGCGGCGGTGAGTGAACCGGGGGCGCTCGTTCCGTCGTATGCGGCGGTGGCGGTGGTCTGCACGGTGGCCATGGCCGGGTGCGGGGCGGTGCTCGTCGGTTCGGGGTGAGGTGGGGGTGCTCGGTGGGTTTTTCGCCCCCGCCGCCCCTTCCCTCCCCCGCTCTCGGCTTCGCTCGAGCGGGAGGTACCCCCATCGTCCCCGGGGCTGCGCCCCAGACCCCCATCGGCCCTGGACGGGCCTCGTCCTCGAACGCCGGACGGGCTGAGTGCGCCGGACTGGCTGGATTCAGCCGACCGTCACCACGATCTTGCCCCGGGTCCGGCCCTCCTGGCTCAGGCGGTGGGCGTCCGCCGCCCGTTCCAGGGGGAAGGTCTCCGAGACGTGGACGGTGACCGTGCCCTGGTCCGCCAGGTCGGAGAGGTGCCGGAGGTCTTGGGGGTCGGGGCGGACGAACCAGTAGCGCCCGCCGTAGCTCACCACCTCGGGGTCGGTGATCGAGGCCAGGCGGCCCTCGGGCGCCAGGAGGTTCGCGGAGGCCTTGAGGGCGTCGCCGCCCACCGAGTCGAACACCGCGTCCACGCCTTCGGGCGCCAGCCCCCGTACCCGTTCGGTCAGGCCCTCGCCGTGGCTCACCGGTTCCCCGCCCAGTCCCCGTACGAAGTCGTGGTTGCGCTCGCTCGCCGTACCGATGACCCGGGCGCCGAGGTGGGCGGCGAGCTGGACGGCGACGGATCCGACGCCGCCGGCCGCGGCGTGCACCAGGAGGGTCTCGCCCCGCTTGACCTCGAGGACGCGGTGCAGCACCTGGTACGCGGTGAGCCCCACGAGCGGGAGGCCGGCCGCCTCCTCGAAGGACAGGGAGCGCGGCTTGCGCGCGAGGGCGCGCACCGGGGCGGCCACGTACTCGGCGAAGGTGCCGCGGGAGAGGACGTCCTCGCGCACGTAGCCGATGACCTCGTCGCCGACGGCGAACTCCGGTACGGCGGGACCGGGCTGGACGACCACGCCCGAGACGTCCCAGCCGGGGATCACCGGGAACACCGGCTGGAGGATCGCGTCGAGATGGCCCTCGCGGCACTTCCAGTCGACCGGGTTGACGGCCGCCGCCCGCACCTTCACCAGCACCGAGTCGGGGCCGACCCTGGGGTCGTCGACCTCCCCGAGTTCCAGCACTTCGGGGCCGCCGTACCGGGAGTAGCTGATCGCCTTCATGGGTTCGACCCTCCGGGCTCCGCGCGCACGGTGCAAGCCGAATGAACCGATATGCGCCGTTCGCGTGGCGGCCGGACGGGGCGCGGGCGCCGCGAGCGCCTATCGTGGCCCCGATCACGTTCGGCCGCCGCTCTGGACGACATACCGACCGGTCGGCATCATAAGGCGGGTACTGTTTCCTGCCCGTAGGAGCGACGATGAGCCCCGACCACCCGCCCGGACTCGATCTCGACCGGCTGCGCGGCCTGCTCGAACGGGAGCGGCCCGGCCTGGTGAACGGCCCGCTCACCGGCCGGCTGATCGAGGGCGGCAGGTCGAACCTCACGTACGCGGTCTCCGACGGCGGCTCGAAGTGGGTCGTACGGCGTCCCCCGCTCGGCCATGTGCTGGCCACCGCGCACGACATGAAGCGCGAGCACCGGGTGATCAGCGCGCTGCACCCGACCGCCGTGCCGGTGCCGCGCACCGTGCTGCTGTGCGAGGACGAGGAGGTGCTCGGGGCGCCGTTCTACGTCATGGACTTCGTCGAGGGCACTCCGTACCGGACCGCCGGCCAGCTCGCCCCGCTCGGCGCCGAACGCACCCGGGACGCGGTACTGAACCTGGTGGACACGCTGGTCGAGCTGCACGCGGTGGAGCCCGGCGAGGTGGGGCTCGCGGACTTCGGCCGCCCCGAGGGCTTCCTGGACCGGCAGCTGCGGCGCTGGGGCAAGCAGCTGGACGCCTCCCGCAACCGGGAGCTGGCCGGGATCGACGAGCTGCACGCGGCGCTCGGGCGCGAGCTGCCCGTCTCCCCCGCGCCCGCCGTGGTGCACGGCGACTACCGCCTCGACAACGCGCTGATCGGGGAGGACGACCGGATCAGGGCCGTCCTCGACTGGGAGATGTCCACACTCGGTGATCCGCTGACGGACCTGGGGCTGCTGGTGATGTACAGCATGCCGCTGGGCATGCCGGACTCCCCCGTCTCCACGACCGCCGAGGCGCCCGGGCACCCCACGCCCGCCGAGCTGGTCGAGCGGTACGCCGCGCGGTCGGGGCGCGACGTCTCCGCGGTGTCCTGGTACACGGCGTTCGCCTGGTTCAAGCTCGCCGTGATCCTGGAGGGCATCCACTACCGCTACACCCTGGGCCGGACGGTCGGGCGCGGCTTCGACCGCATCGGCGATCTGGTGCCGGTCTTCATCCGGCACGGTCTGACCACTCTTCAGGAAGGCTGACGGACCATGGACTTCGCGTTCGACGCGCGCACCGAGGAGCTGCGCGCCAGACTGCTCGCCTTCATGGACGAGTACGTGTACCCGGCCGAGGCGGTCGCCCACGAGCAGCGTGCCGGGCTGGACTCGCCGTGGGAGAACGTCCCCGTGGTGGAGGAGCTGAAGGCCGAGGCCCGCCGGCAGGGGCTGTGGAACCTGTTCCTGCCCGACTCCGAGTACGGTGCCGGGCTGACGAACCTGCAGTACGCGCCGCTCGCCGAGATCATGGGCCGGTCCCCGCAGATCGCCCCCACCGTCACCAACTGCGCCGCGCCCGACACCGGGAACATGGAGGTGCTGGCGCAGTTCGGCGACGAGGCGCAGAAGAAGCAGTGGCTCCAGCCGCTGCTGGCCGGTGAGATCCGCTCGGCGTTCGCCATGACCGAGCCGGACGTCGCCTCCTCCGACGCCACCAACATCACCACGCACATCGAGCGGGACGGCGACGAGTACGTCGTCACGGGCCGCAAGTGGTACATCTCCGGGGCGATGCACCCGGACTGCAGGATCTTCATCGTGATGGGCAAGACCGACCCGGACGGGGCGGACATCCGCCGTCAGCAGTCCATGGTCCTCGTCCCGCGCGACACGCCGGGCGTCACCGTCAAGCGCGCCATGCGGGTGTTCGGTTACGAGGACCACTACCACGGCGGGCACGCCGAGGTGGTCTTCGACCACGCGCGCGTGCCGGTGTCGAACCTGATCGGCGAGGAGGGCGGCGGCTTCGCCATCGCGCAGGCCCGGCTCGGTCCCGGCCGGATCCACCACTGCATGCGGCTGATCGGCATGGCCGAGCGGGCCGTCGAGCTGATGTGCCGCCGCGCGGTGTCCCGGGACGCGTTCGGCAAGGCGCTGGCGCAGCAGGGCGTGGTGCAGAACTGGATCGCCGACGCGCGCGTGGCCGTCGAGCAGCTGCGGCTGCTGGTGCTGAAGACGGCCTGGATGATGGACACCGTCGGCAACCGGGGCGCCCACACGGAGATCCAGGCCATCAAGATCGCCACCCCGCGCACCGTCGTCGGCATCCTCGACCGCGCGATCCAGCTGTACGGCGCGGGCGGGGTCAGCCAGGACTTCCCGCTGGCCGAGCTGTACGCCGGGGCCCGCACGCTGATGATCGCGGACGGCCCGGACGAGGTGCACCAGCGGTCGCTGGCCCGTCGGGAGCTGAAGAAGTACCTGTAGGGGGCGCCCCCGCTAGTAGCCGCCGGACGGAGTGTGGTCCGTCAGCGCCAGCGCGCGCAGGAAGTCACGCACGCGCAGGAGCCGACGGGCCAGGAGGCGGCGCGCGGTGGGGGCGTGCGGGGAGTGGGCGGTGGGCCACGGGGCCGGTACGAGATCCATGCCGCCAGCATCGGGTCCCGTCCTGTCAGCGGTCCAACAGATGGTTTCGCTCGGACCGATCTCTAGAATCGATGCATGGAGATCCGGCAGCTCCGCCACTTCATGGCGGTCGTCACCGAGGGCAGCTTCACCGCCGCGGCCCGTGCCGAGCTGATCGTGCAGTCGGCGCTCAGCACCTCGATCCGCAATCTGGAACGGGAACTGGGCGCCGACCTGTTCGACCGCACCGGCCGGCGGGTCGTGCTCACGGAGGCGGGACGCGCGCTGCTGCCGCAGGCGCGGGCGCTGCTGGCCGGGGCCCGGTCGGCGCGGGAGGCGGTGGCGGCGGTGGCCGGGTTGGACACCGGCCGGGTGGCCATCGGCACCATCCAGACGCTGACCTGTGTCGACCTGCCCGGTGAACTGGCCGCCTTCCACCAGGAGTTCCCCGGCGTCCAGGTCTCCGTCCGGGACGCCACGGTGGACGAGCTGACCGAGGCACTGCGGGCGGGCGAGCTGGACCTGGCGTACCTCGCGCCGGACGCGCGGGAGCTCCCGGAAGGGCTGACGGTGCACGCGACCTGGCAGGAGGAGCTGGTGCTGATCACCGCGCCGGGGCATCCGCTCGCCGGGGCCGGCCGGACGCTGATCCGGGATCTCGCCGAGGAACCGTTCGTGGACTTCCGCGCGGGGACCGGTCTGGAGACGGCCGTACGGCGGCTGGCCGCCCACTGCGGGCTGCGTCGCCGCATCACCTGCGACGTCACCCAGGCCGGGCTGCTGGTGGATCTGGTGCGGGCCGGGATCGGAGTGGCGTTCGTGCCCCGGCCGATCGGCGAGCGGGCGGGGCTGCCGTGCGTCACGGTCCGGCAGCCGGACCCGGGGCGCACGGTGGTCCTGGCCGGGCGCGGGTCACGGCCGCGCAACCCGGCCGCCGCGGCCCTGCTCGATCACCTCATGGGCCGCCGGGAGCGGCTCAGGGGCGCAGGGCCCGCAGCAGCAGGTCCGCCAGGTGGTCGGCGACCTCCTGCGGGCTGAGCGGGCCGTCGGGGCGGTACCAGGTCGACAGGTGGTGCACGGAGCCGAAGTGGTAGTCGACCACCAGGTCGGCCGGGGTCGCCGTGGAGAAGACGCCCGCGCGCTGGCCCTCCTCGATCAGTGCGCGGAAGCGTTCGTGGTAGCGGCGGCGCTCGGCGCGCACCTGCTTGTTCTTCTCCGGGCCGAGGTGGTGCATGGAGCGGAAGAAGATCGACGCGTCGTCGAGGTTCTCGATCGTGGTGACGACGACGTCGGCCGCCGCGCCACGCAGCCGCTTCTCGATCGGCTCGTCGGCGTCCGCGAAGTGGTCCAGGCGTTCCTGCTGGAGGCGCAGCACGCGCGCGTACACCTCGTGCAGCAGGTCGTCCTTGGAGCCGAAGTAGTGGTAGAGCGCCCCCTTGGTGACGCCGGCCGCCTCGACGATCTCCTGCACCGAGGTGCGGTCGTAGCCCTGCTCGGCGAAGAGCCGGGTGGCGGCGGCCAGGAGCCGCTGCGGCACAGGAGTCCCGTCACCGTCCGTCGTCCTGGGCACTGCCGCCACCCGCCTTTCCGTGTCGCTGCTGGTCGTCGTCGCTGCTAGTCGTCGTGGGTCGGGGAACGCAGTTCCCTCCGGAGGATCTTCCCACTGGCCGTCTTCGGCAGCTCCGGCAGGATCTCCACCTGGCGCGGGTACTTGTAGGCGGCCAGTCTCTCCCTGCAGTACGCGGCGAGCGCGTCCGGGTCCGTGCCGGCGCCGGGGCGCAGGCTGATGAAGGCCTTGACGGTCTCCCCGCGGTACCCGTCGGGCACCCCGACGACGGCCGCCTCGCGCACCGCCGGATGCGTGTAGAGGACGTCCTCGACCTCGCGCGGCCACACCTTGAAGCCGGACGCGTTGATCATGTCCTTCTTGCGGTCGACGACGTACAGCCAGCCCTCGGGGTCCATGAAGCCGATGTCGCCGGTGCGCAGCTCGCCGTCGGGGAAGGTCTCGGCGGTGGCGTCGGGCCGCTGCCAGTAGCCGGGCACGACCTGCGGGCCGCGCACGACGATCTCGCCCTGCTCGCCGAACGGCACCTCCTCGCCCCGGTCGTCGACGATCCGTACGACGGTGTCGGGGCCCGGCACACCGACGGCGAGCGTGCCGGAGGCCTCGTCGACGGGGGCCTCCAGGTGCGGCGGGACGGAGGCGCAGGGGGCGGTGCACTCGGTCAGCCCGTAGCCGTTGCGGAGGTACGGCCCGAAGCCGGCCCGGAACTTCTCCACCAGGGCGGGCGGCAGCGGGGCGCCGCCGGAGGAGATCACCCGGAAGGAGGAGAAGTGGTCGCGGCTCACGCCGGGGTGGGCGGCCAGCGCCATGAAGGCGGTGGACGGGCCGACGGTGTAGTGCGGCCGGTGTTCGGCGAAGGCGTCCAGGACCGTGCCCGGCTCGAAGCGGTACGCCAGGACGAGGGTGCCCGCGCTGTTGAGGCAGGCGCCGAGCTGGCAGACCATCCCGGTGATGTGGAACAGGGGCGCGAGGGCGAAGTAGACGGGCGCCTCGGGCAGGCCGAGCCCCGTGCGCTGCCGTTCGGCGTTGTACATGATGTTGCGGTGCGTGTTGGTGGCGCCCTTGGGGGTGCCGCTGGTGCCCGAGGTGTAGCTGATCAGCGCGGTGTCGCCGGGGGCCGGGTCACGGTGCTCGGGGGCCGGGTGGCCCTGGCGGGCGGCCGTGGTGAGGTCGTCGGCGTCCGGGGCCTGCGGGAGCCGCTCGAAGGTCAGCACGCGCGTGTCGCCGCGGGTCTGGAAGTCCAGCTCGCAGCCGGTGAGCACGATCCGCACGGGCGAGCCGGCGGCCGTCTCGCGCAGGTACGCCTCCCAGGCCCGGTCGGAGCAGATTAGCGCGGCCACGTCGGCGTCCCGCAGGACGTGCGTCACCTCGCCCGACTTGTACATCGGGTTGACGGGCACGACGACCGCGCCCGCCTTCCAGGCGCCGAGCAGGGCGAGGACGAAGAGCGGGGAGTTCTGCAGCAGGACCGCCACCCGCTCGCCGCGCTCCAGGCCGCGCGCGGCGAGGTGGCCGGCGAGGGAGTCGCTGAGCTCGTCGGCCTCGCGGTAGGTGAGGCGGCCGTCGAAGTAGGCGAGGAAGGTGCGGTCGGGGGTCTCGGACACCGCGCGGCGCAGGGCGTGCACCAGGGAGTCGGCGGGCTCCAGGGGGGCGCGCTGGGCGTCGGTGAGGAGGGCCAGCCAGGGCTTGCCGGCGTAGCGGGAGGCGGTCACCGGGTCGCCTCCCACTGCTGCTGGAGGCGGTTCATGCCGGCCAGCCAGCGGTCCGGCTCGGCGGCGCGGGCCCGGTAGTACTCGGCGACCTCGGGGTGGGGCAGGATCAGGAAGCGGTCCTCGTCCATGCCGCGGAAGAGGGCGTCGGCCACGTCCTCCGGCTCGATCGCGGTCGGCTTGAGGACCAGGTCGCCCGCGCTGCCGCTGGCGTCGAGCATGTCGGTGCGCACGCCCTGCGGGCAGATCGCGTGGACCTTCACCCCGCGGTGCCGGTACGTCAGCGACAGCCACTCGGCGAAGGCGTAGGCGCCGTGCTTGGTGACGCTGTAGGGGGCGGTGCCGATCATGGTGAGCAGTCCGGCGGCGGAGACGGTGGAGACGAAGCGGCCGCTGCCGCGCTCCAGCCAGTCCGGGAGCAGGGCGTGCGCCGCGCGGACGTGCGCCATGACGTTGACGTCCCAGGAGAGCGCCCAGCCCTGCTCGTCGAGCGGTTCGCCGGGCTCCCCGCCGTTGCGGCCGACGCCCGCGTTGGCGCAGTACACGTCGACCGTCCCGCCGAGCGCCTCCCGGGCCTCGGCGACGATCGCGGAGGCGTCGCCCGCGACGGCCAGGCCCCCGATCTCCGCGGCGACCGCCTTGGCGCGGTCGGCGTCCAGGTCGTTGACGACGACCCGCGCCCCCCGGTCGGCGAAGCGGCGGGCGAGCGCCGCCCCGATGCCGCCCCCGGCTCCCGTGACGACCACCTTCGCACCCTGCACGGCTTGCACCATCGGTCTCCTTCGACGCGGCTCCCAGCGGTTACCGGCGTCAGACTAACCGGTCGGTATGTCGGGTGGAAGGGGTGTTCCGCGCGGGGTCGGTCCGGTTCGTTCCCCGGGGCGGTCACGCGCGCTAGCGTGCGTGCGCATGACACCCGCCACGATCACGGAGGTCACCGCATGAAGCTGTCCAGACGGAGCCTGCTCGCCACCACCACGGCCGCGGTCGCGGCCGGTGCCGCACCGGCCGCCGCCGCTTCCGGCCCGGCGGCGCAGGGGGGCGGGCGGGGGCTGCGCACCGGGTTCGAACGGCTCGCCGCGGACGGCTACGCGCTGCTCGACGGGCGGCGCGTGGGCGTGGTCACCAACCCGACGGGCATCACCCGGGAGGCGCGGCACATCGTCGACGTCATGCACGCCGACGACCGGGTGGACCTGACCGCCGTCTTCGGCCCCGAGCACGGCTTCCGGGGCACCGCCCAGGCGGGCGGCTCGGAGGGCCGTTACGACGACCCGGCGACCGGCCTGCCCGTCTACGACACGTACCTGAAGAGCGGTCAGGCGCTCGCCGACGTCTTCACGGCGTCCGGCGTGGACACGGTCGTCTTCGACATCCAGGACGTCGGCGCACGGTTCTACACGTACGTCTGGACCCTGTTCGACTGCATGGAGGCGGCCGCGCTCGCGGGCAGGAGGTTCGTCGTCCTGGACCGGCCGAACCCGGTGACCGGGCGGGCCGCGCGGGGTCCGGTGCTGCACGAGGAGTTCGCCACGTTCGTCGGGCGGCAGCCGGTCTCGCAGGCGCACGGGATGACGGTGGCGGAGCTGGCGCTGCTGTTCAACGGGGAGTTCCTGACGGCGCCGGTGCCGTTGGAGACCGTGACGATGTCGGGCTGGCGGCGGACGGACTTCTACGACGCCTCCGGGTTGCCGTGGGTGCCGCCGAGCCCGAACATGCCGACGCCGGAGACGGCGCTGGTGTACGCGGGGACGTGCCTGTTCGAGGGGACGAACCTGTCGGAGGGGCGCGGGACCACCCGGCCGTTCGAGCTGCTGGGCGCCGAGGGGGTCGACGGCCGCTGGGCGGAGGCGGCGAACGCGCTGGGGCTCGCGGGCGTGCGCTTCCGGGAGGCGTACTTCGCTCCGACGTTCTCCAAGTTCCAGGGGAAGACCATCGGGGGCGTCCAGCTGCACGTGCACGACCGGGAGGCGTTCGACCCGGTGCGGACGGGGATCGGGCTGCTGATCACCGCCAAGCGGTCGTGGAGCGGTTTCGCCTGGCGCGCGGACCACTGGATCGACAAGCTCACCGGCTCCGCGCGCGTGCGCACCATGATCGACGCGGGCGCGGACACGGACGAGGTGGTGGCCGGCTGGCAGGAGGAGCTGGCGGGGTTCCGGAGGATGCGGCGGCAGTACCTGCTCTACCGCTGAGAGCGGGCGGTACGGGACGGCGGCGGGCGGCGGCCCGCCGCCGTTTTGCGTCGGGTGTGCATATCTGCGGGGTCTTCAGGAACCCGTGGAAGCCGCCGGGAGTTCTCAGGCTGACGAGGAGGGGCCTCTCCCCCGAGGGGAGGGCACGGAGCGGGTTACCGCCGGTATCCCCCGTGTACGACCACAACTGAAGCAGGGAGCACGGGAGTTGACCCGTGAGTTCCCGCGGCCGGCTGATGGGGGCCATCGAAAAAAGGATGGAGCCGATTCGCGTGTCGATACGTCTATTCGGCGACGTCCGTTCGACGACGCCGAAGTGACCGGATTACAGGTGCAGGTGTGACGGAGGTGCAGGACGATGGCCGGTTTCCGGAGTCTGGCGAGACAGGTCCGAGATCCACGGTGCGATCTGGCGCTGCGGCGCTATTCGCTGCGCAAGTGCCTTGAGCGATTCGCTCCCTACGGGCACAGGGCGACCTGGGACCATCTGTGCTCGCGGGCCGGGTTCGATCCCGAGGACCGCTCCGTCGACCCGGCGCGGCTCGTGGCCGCACTGGAGGAGCTGGAGGAGGCCCGGGCGGTCTGGCTGGGCTACGAGGTGGAGTTCGCCGAGCGCCGCAGGAAGGAGAAGCACGACGGACTGCGCAGGCCGGGCAGTGTGGACGACTGGCACCGGCTGACCTGGGGCGGTTTCGGCGTGGCCTGGTGCGACGACCCGCGGGTGCATCCGCGCGAGCCGCTGGCCGAGGTGCTGCGGCGGCTGATAGCCGCGCTGGAGCGCGAGCCGGGCACGGCCTGCCCCGTGTGCCGGGGGGAACGGCTCGTGTGGCGCTTCGACCTGGACCACGAGCCGTCGACGGGCCCGGTCTGCACGGACTGCGGGATCCTGGTGCCGCGTCCCGTGCTCACCTCCGGAGCCCTGGCGGACGCCCGTAGGGCGAGGCTGCTGGTGTCGGCCTGAGTGACGGGGAGCGTCGGGGTGCGGGGGTGCGCAGGGGATGCCGCACCCCCGCTGTCTCCCGCCGGGGAACACGTGGGGCCGGGAAGCCGTGGTGCGCGCGGGCCGGCCCGGGCCCGGGGGCCGTGCCGGAGGGCCGGAGGCGCCCTCGTCTGCGGGTGCGCGGCGACCGCGACGGCCGCGGTGCGGGCGCGTGCCGGCCGACATGCGCGGTGGGCGCCGCGGCCGGTGGTGCCGCGGTCGGGGCGGGCGCGGCGGCGGTCGCCGGAGCGTGGCCGCGGCGACCGTAGCAGGCGGTAAACCGGTCGTACCAGGGCTTTGTTCCGTGGACAGTCGAGGGCGATGGAACACACCTGAGAGCCCTGGAGCCGTCCTGATGTCGACGCTGCGCGTCACCGCCGAGGTCCTGACCGTCCACGAGCACCCGGGCGCCGACGCCCTCGAACTGGCCCAGGTGGGCCTGTACCGGGCCGTCGTCGCCAAGGGGGCGTACCGCACGGGTGAGGCCGCGGTCTACATCCCCGAGCAGTCCGTGCTGCCGGCCGCGCTGATCGAGGAACTGGGTCTGACCGGCCGACTGGCGGGCGGGAACCACGACCGGGTCAAGGCGATCCGGCTGCGCGGCGAGCTGTCGCAGGGCCTCGTGTGCCGGCCGAAGGCGCTCGCGGACATCGACCTCGTACGGGCCGCCGCGGACGGCACCGACTTCGCGGAGCTGCTCGGCATCACCAAGTGGGTGCCGCCCGTCCCGCCGACGATGAGCGGCGAGGTGGAGTCCGCGCCCGAGCTGCTGCCCTGGGTCGACATCGAGAACATCCAGCGCCACCCGGACATCTTCGCCCCCGGCGAGCCCGTGGTGCTCACGGAGAAGCTGCACGGCACGGCCTGCCTGCTGACGTACTCCGCCGAGGAGGACCGGGTGTACGTCTCGTCCAAGGGGTTCGGCGCGAAGTCACTGGCCCTGAAGGAGGACCCGCGCAACCTGTACTGGCGGGCGGTGCGCGGTCACGGTGTCGCCGAGGCCGCGGCGGACCTCGCCGCACGGCTGGGGGCCCGGCGGGTCGGTGTCTTCGGCGAGGTGTACGGCGCGGGTGTGCAGGACCTGTCGTACGGCGCGGACGGGCGGCGCGACACCCTCGGGTACGCCGTGTTCGACGTGTCGGCGGAGATCGACGGCCGGGTGCGCTGGCTGGACGCGGCGGAGCTGCTGGACGGGCGGCTGCCGTCGGTGCCCCGGCTGTTCACGGGTCCGTACGACAGTGAGCGGGTGCTGGAGATCGCCAGTGGCCGCGAGACGGTCTCCGGGCGGGAGCTGCATCTGCGCGAGGGCGTGGTGATCCGCCCGGCCGTCGAACGCCACAGCCCGGTGACCGGCGGCCGCGCCATAGCGAAGGCCGTGAGCCCGGCGTATCTGACCCGCAAGGGCGGCACGGAGTACGAGTGAGCGGGGCGGGCGGCAGCCCCGGCTGCCGCCCGCTTCCCCCTGCCGGACCACACGGACCGGCCCACAGCACCACGCTGCCGCACAGCTGCGGGCAGCCGTCCTCACAACTGCGCGGCAACCGCACCGCCACACCGCCGTAGCTGCGGGCAAGTCGTGCCTCCCCCCGTGCCTTGAGGGCCTGGGAGGTGCCCCCAGGGCGGCACGGGTGGGCGCGGCGAACGCCGACAGAACAACCCGCCCCCGCGCCACCCACGCAAGCACGAGGGCGCGACGCCCCTGTACAGGTCAGCGGCCCCCCTGCCGCCGTCCACCGTTCTCCGCCAGCAGCCGGGACCCCGTCAGCCGGTCGCCGAAGACGTCGTCCGGGTTGGACAGGACGCAGCTGTCCAGTGAGAGGCAGCCGCAGCCGATGCAGTCCGTGAGGTGGTCGCGCAGGCGGTTGAGCTGCTTGATGCGTTCGTCCAGCTCGGAGCGCCACGCCTGGGAGAGGTGCGCCCAGTCGTCCCGGGTGGGCGTGCGTTCCTCGGGCAGCTCGGCGAGCGCCTCGCGGATCGTGGCGAGCGGGATGCCGACGCGCTGGGCGGCGCGGATGAAGGCGACCCGCCGCAGGGTGTCACGGCTGTAGCGGCGCTGGTTGCCCGCGGTGCGGCGGCTGCTGATCAGGCCCTTGGACTCGTAGAAGTGCAGGGCCGAGACGGCGGCGCCGCTGCGCGCGGAGAGCTGGCCGACCGTGAGCTCGTGGATCTTCTCGGGAAGCTGGGGCATTCCTCGAACCCTACCCACCCGTCCGGCGGGCGGTCGTCGTTGACAGGGATCGCCCGGCACACCATGCTAAGCAGTTGCTTAGGCATGCGCACACGGATGCGCTGCGACTACCTCACGCGAGAGGCCGGGACATGGCAGAGCCGAGGATCTTCACGTCCGTCGACGACCTGAAGGCGGCGGTGGGCGAGCAGCTGGGACACACCGACTGGCTGGAGGTCGACCAGAAGCGGATCGACCTGTTCGCCGAGGCCACCGGGGACCACCAGTGGATCCACGTCGACCCGGAGAAGGCCGCGGCGGGGCCGTTCGGGACGACCATCGCGCACGGCTATCTGACGCTGTCGCTGCTGCCGCTGTTCGGCCCGCAGCTGATCTCCGTCGAGGGCGTGAAGATGGGCGTCAACTACGGCACCAACAAGGTGCGCTTCCCCGCCCCGGTCCCGGTCGGCTCGCGGGTGCGCGCCACCGCGACGATCACCGCCGTCGACGAGGTGCCGGGCGGTGTCCAGGTGGCCACGGCGTTCACCGTGGAGCGCGAGGGCGGCGACAAGCCGGTGTGCGTGGCCGAGTCGGTGGCCCGGTACTACCTCTGAGCGAAGCCGGCCTCCCCGGCCCCGACCATCCTGAGCACGAGGTCGGCGTAGAGCGCGCCGACCTCCTCGGGGGTGCGGGGACCGTCGACGTTGAACCAGCGGGCCACGTCGATGCAGAGGGAGAGCACGGCGAGCGTGGTGCCCTGGACGTCGATGACGTCGAACTCGCCGGAGCGCACGCCCTCCTCGATGATCCCGCGCACCTCGGCGTCGACCTGCCGGCGCAGCCCGAGGATCTCGGCGCGGGCCTCGGGGCCGAGCGAGTCGAGCTCGTACTGCACGACCCTGGCGGTGGTGCGGCCCCCCGCGTGCCAGCGGACGAAGGAGCTGACCGCTTCGGCGAGCCGCTCGCTGGGGCCGCCCTCGGCGCGGGCCGCCGTGCGCAGGATCGCCACGGCCTTCTCGTGGCCGATCCTGCTGATGCGGTGGAGCAGCTCTTCCTTGGTCTTGTAGTGGATGTAGAGCGCGGCCGGGCTCATCCCGGCACGGCTCGCGATGTCGCGGGTCGTCGTGGCGTGGTAGCCGCGCTCCGCGAACGCCTCCACGGCGGCGAGCAGCAATCGCCGGGCCGCGTCGGGCGTGACCTCACCCCACGGCTGCGCCTCGGCGCCGGCCGTCTCCTCCGCCGTACTCATCGCTCACCTCATTCACTGGCAGGAGTAACACCATACCGGCAAGGGTGAGCGCTCGCTTAGTGCGCCCGTCGTCACAGCTTCTGCAACGGGTCGTGCTCGGCGAGCAGCTTCTCCAGGCGGGCCTGGTCGACCCGGTTGACGATCTGCCCTGCCTCCTGGCGGTCGCGGATGACCTTGGCCAGGGTGAAGGCGGAGGTGACGAGGTACAGGACCGCGATGCCCAGGAAGGCGCGGACCCAGGCGTCGGTCTCGAGGTTGAAGATGCCGACCGCGGTGGCGCCCATGGCCACTCCGAAGGACGCGACGGCCTGGCCGTAGAAGGCGGCCGTGCTCTGCTGCTTGACCGGTGTGTCGCTCATGGGGACAAGGGTCGGCGGATGTGGCCGCGGCCACATCCGCTCAGCTACTCAGACGCGTACTCAGAACGCCGACACCCCGGTCAGCGCACGGCCGATGACCAGTTTCTGGATCTGGCTGGTGCCCTCGTAGAGGGTCATCACACGGGCGTCGCGCAGGAGCTTGCCGGCCGGGTACTCGTCGATGTAGCCGTAACCGCCGAAGACCTGCAGGGCGTTGTTGGCGGCGCGGACGGCCGCCTCCGAGGCGAAGAGCTTGGCCTTGGAGGACTCGACGGCGAAGGACCGGCCCCGGTCGATCAGGTCGGCCACCCGCCAGGTCAGCAGCCGGGCCGCGTCGACGTCCACGGCGATGTCGCTGATCAGCTCCTGGACGAGCTGGTGACGGGCGATGGGCTTCCCGAACTGCTCCCGCTCCCCCGCGTACCGCACGGCCGCGTCCAGGGCGGCCTGCGCTATGCCGACGCAGCCGGCCGCGACCGACATCCGGCCCTTGGCGAGGGCGGACATGGCGACCGAGAAGCCCTTGCCCTCCTCGCCCAGCATCGCGGAGGCGGGCACGCGCACGTCCTCGAGGACCAGTTCGGCGGTGGCCTGGCCGCGCAGGCCGAGCTTGCCGTGGACGGGGCGGCGGGTCAGGCCCGGGGTGTCCGTGGGGACGAGGAAGGCGGAGACGCCCTTGTGGCCGGGGGCGTCGGTGGAGCGGGCGAAGAGCAGGACGACGTCGGCCCAGGTGCCGTTGGTGATGAACATCTTGGTGCCGTTGACGACGTAGTCGTCGCCGTCGCGGACCGCGCGGGTGGTGAGGTTGCCGGCGTCGGAGCCGGTGCCCGGCTCGGTGAGGCCGAAGCAGCCGACGTACTCCCCGGAGGTGAGGCCCGGCAGCCAGGCGCGCCTGTGCTCCTCGCTCCCCCAGGCGGCGATCGTCTTGGCGACCAGGCCGAGGGAGACGGAGACGATGCCGCGCACGGACGAGTCGCCGCGGCCCAGTTCCTCGGTGACCAGGCAGTACGCGAGATGGTCGCCGCCGCTGCCGCCGTACTCCTCGTCGATCGTCAGCCCCAGGAAGCCGACCTCGCCGAGCTTCTTCACGATGCCGCGGTCGACCTCCTCGGCACGGTCCCAGGCGGTGGCGTGGGGCACGACCTCGCGCTCCACGAAGTCCCGGGCGAGCCGGCGGACGGCCTCCTGCTCCTCGCTGAGCTCCAGGTTCATACCGAGTCACCCCATGTGAGATCCGCTTGCCGCGCACGTCCGAAAGACCGTGCGCATTTAAATTAGCACTGCTAGTTTCCTGTCGCGGTCCTACTATGTGCGCCATGGCCCGACCGCGCAAGCCCCTGCTCAGCACCGACCGGATCGTCGGTACGGCCCGTGCGCTGGTGGACTCGGAGGGCCTCGCGGCCGTCTCCACGCGCCGGCTCGCCGCGGAACTGGGGGTGAGCGGGCCCTCGCTCTACAACCACTTCCGCACCAAGGACGAGATCCTGGAGGCGGTGGCCGACTCGGTGAGCGCGCTGGTCGACCTGTCGATGTTCGAGGACGGCCGGGACTGGCGGACCGCGCTGCACGACTGGGCCGTCTCCTACCGGGCCGCGCTGCGCGACCACCCGAACATCGTCCCGGTCCTGGCCCGCGGCCCGGGCCGCCGCCCGGCGGCGCTGCGGCTGGCCGACGCGGTCTACGGCGCGATGGTCGAGGCCGGCTGGCCGCCCGCGCAGGCCACCTCCATCGGCGCGCTGATGCGCTACTTCATCATGGGCTCCGCGCTCGGCTCCTTCGCGGGCGGATTCGTGGACGACGCCGGCGCCTACGACCCCGCCGACTACCCGCACCTCGGGCAGGCCCATCTGCTCGCCGAGCAGCAGGAGAAGGTCGACGAGCGGGCCTTCGAGGCGGGGCTCACGGCGCTGCTGGACGGGCTGACGCTGCAGTACGAGCAGGTGCGGGCCGACGCCTAGGTGTACCGACCCGTGAGGTCGGGGACGCGTCCGGCCGGCCGGGTGACCGCCTCGCGTCCAGGTCCCGTCGCCATGGACCCCGGGCGGTGCGGTCCGGTGGATACGGAGCGGGAACCGCCGCGGCCGCTCCCGCCCTTCGGCGACGGGCGTCGCGGCCGCCCCGGGTCGTCACCGGCGGGCAGCCCGGTACAACCCTCACGGCCCGTCGCACGTCAGAGACATCACCACGAGGTGAGGGCCTCCGTACAGCCGGACCACAAAAATGGCATACGATGCGCGCGAACCACATCAAGATCACATAAGAGGATGTACACGTCATGGCGATCCGCGCCCCGTACCGTTCCCTTCGCGGCATATCCGCCGTCGTCGCCCTGCTCGCGATCGGCGCGGTGGGCTGCTCGGAGGTCTCCGACGCCGTCGACAGCGCCAAGGACGGCGCGAAGAAGGTGGCTCGCCAGCGCTCGGTGTTCTCGCTGGACATCGGCGACTGCTACAACCCGAACGGCAAGGCCGAGGGGGAGGCGTACTCCGTCGAGATCGTGCCCTGCGACGAGGCCCACGAGGGCCAGGTCGTCGGCGAGTTCGCGATCGACGAGGGCAAGGAGTACCCCGGCGACGACGGGATCTCGACGATCGCGGACGACCGCTGCCCGGTCGAGGCGCAGAAGTACGCCCCGGACACCTGGGCGCTCCCCGAGGGCGCCGCCCTCTTCTACTACACCCCGACCAAGGAGAGCTGGGCGACCGGTGACCGCGCGGTGAGCTGCACCTACACCTCGGAGAAGGGCACGCTCAGCGGCTCGCTGGACACCGCGAAGTCCCTCAAGCCCGAGCAGGCCGCGTACCTCGAGGGTTCGAACGCGGTCTACGAGGCCCTGTGGGCGAACCAGCCCGAGAAGGACACCGTCGAGGACGACCTGGCCGGCTACAAGGCGCAGGCCAAGGCCGTCGCGGCCGCCCTCGACACCCACGTCGAGGGCCTGGGCGGCATCGAGGGCACCGAAGTCGGCAAGCTTCGCGCGACCCTGACGAAGGCGGCCGGAAACTGGGAGAAGGCCGCGAACGCCGTCGACGCCGACGCGTTCTACGTCGCCTACGACCCGGCGTTCACCGACATCGACCCGAACAAGTCGGTCGCCGCCCGCAAGGAACTGGGCCTGGCCACCACCGTCCCGGCCGACGAGGCCGAGGTCTGGGCGAGCTGACGCCCCCTGGAAACCGGCCGCCGTGCCCGCCCCCGTGCTCACCGGCCTGTTCGGACCTCGTCCCCGCTTCGGCGGTGAGCCCGGCAGGCCCCTCACGCACCGGTCCGGCAGCCGGTTCCGGGCCAGGCGTGGCCGGCCCTCCGGCGTGATCGGCCGGACGGGACCCGGGCGGAGGGCGCGGATGCTTCGGTGAGCGCCGAAGCATCCGTACCGCATGCTGGGGGCATGACCACCAAGGACCCCCGGGCGGCCGGTCTCGCGCGGCTCGCCGCGCTGGTCGCCGACGAGACGCGGGCCGCGTGTCTGCTGGCGCTGCTGGACGGGCGGGCCTGGACGGCGGGCGAGCTGGCCCGGCACGCCGGTGTCGCCGCGTCCACGCTGAGCGAGCACCTGGGCAAACTGGTCGCGGGCGGGCTGCTGGCCGAGGAACGGCAGGGGCGGCACCGGTACGTGCGGCTGGCCGACGCGCGGGTCGCGCACCTGGTGGAGGACCTGGCCGCACAGGTGGCCCCGGGTGCCGCCGAACGCCCGCGCACGCTGCGGCAGGCGGGCGCCGGGTCGGCCATGGCCCGCGGGCGGACCTGCTACGACCATCTCGCCGGACGGCTCGGCATCGCCGTCACGGACGCCTTCGCCGCGCGGGGGCTGCTGCTCCAGGACACCGGGTTCGCACTCACGGACGCGGGGCTGCGCTGGTTCGGCACGGCGGGCATCGGCCTGGACCGCCGCGGACGGCGGCCCCTGGCCCGCGCCTGCCTGGACTGGACGGAACGCCGCCCCCACCTCGCCGGAGTGGCGGGCGCGGCCCTGTGCCGGCACGCCCTGGAGGCGGGGTGGTGCGTGCGCATCGGCTCCGAGCGGGCGGTGAAGGTGACGGAGGCGGGCGAACGCGCGCTGTCCGAACTGCTGGGGATCCCGGCGCAGGCCCTGCGCTGACCGGCCGGCGGGTCCCGCCGGAAGACCGCGGGCTTCCCGCCCCCGCACCTCTTCCTGGCTCCGGGGCGCCGGCGGGTGGTTCCCGTTCCTCGCGGGCGTGTCGGCGTCCCGGTCCCGGCCTGCGCGGCACGGTCCCGGCCTGCGCGGCACGGCACGGCCGAGCGGGACACCGGCACGGCTGAGGCCTCGGCTTCCAGGGGGGCCGGTTCCGTGCGCCGGGCGGTCCGGAGGCCGTGCGCCAGGCGGCCCGGAGGCCGTGCGCCGAGCGGTCCGGAGGCCGTGCGCCAGGCGGTCCGGAGGCCGTGCGCCGAGCGGTCCGGAGGCCGTGCGCCAGGCGGTCCGGAGGCCGTGCGCCGAGCGGCCCGGAGGCCGTGCGCCGGGCGGTCCGGGGCCGTACGGCGGACCGTGCCGCGTTCGGGGAGAGCGACACGGCCCGCCCGCGGCACGGCCGGCAGCACGACGGGCGCGCTCTAGAAGACCACCAGGGCCCGTCCGCCCTTGCCGGCCAGCATGGTCTCGAAGGCGGCCGGGATGCCGTCCAGGGCGATGTGTTCGGTGACCAGGGCGCCCAGGTCGAGGCGGCCGGTCCGGATGTGCTCGGCGAGGACCGGCAGGTCGCGGGCCGGGTCGGAGTTGCCGTAGACGCAGCCGGAGAGGGTCCGGCCCCAGTGGAAGATCTCCAGGGCGTTGAAGGTGACCTGCTGGTCCTTGCCGCCGATGCCGACGACCGTGGTGCGCCCGCCGCGCCGGGTGGACTCCCAGGCCGTGCGGATGGTGGCCGCGCGGCCGACGCACTCCACGGCCACGTCCACGCCCTCCTTGCCGGTGAGGGCGCGGATCTCGCGGGCGGTGGTGTCGGAGGCGACGAGGTAGTCGGTGGCGCCCGCGGACCGGGCGAGCTCCTCCTTCGCCGGGGAGACGTCGACCGCGACGATCGTGGACGCGCCCGCGATCCGGGCCGACTGGAGGGCGGCGAGGCCCACTCCCCCGACGCCGAACACCGCGACCGTCTCGCCCGGCCGGACCCGCGCGGAGTGGTGGACGGCGCCGTAGCCGGTGAGCACCGCGCAGCCCAGGAGCGCGGCGTCGGTGAGCGGGACGCCGTCGGGGGCGGGCAGCACGCAGGACGCGGGCACCACCGTCTCCTCGGCGAACGCGGCGACGTTCAGCCCCGGGTACAGGTCGGTGCCGTCGTCGGCGCGGCGGGCGTGCACCTCGGCGGCACCGGCCAGGGCGCCCGCGCACAGCCAGACCTCGCCGCGCGCGCAGGCGGGGCAGGTGCCGCAGGACGGCGCCCAGTTGAGGACCACGCCGTCCCCGGGCGCGACATGGGTGACGCCCTCGCCGACGGCGACGACCGTGCCGGCGCCCTCGTGGCCGAGGACGGCCGGGACCGGCAGGCGCATGGTGCCGTCGGACAGGGACAGGTCGGAGTGGCAGACCCCGGCGGCGGCGAGCCGGACGCGGACCCGGCCGGGACCGGGTTCGGGCAGCTCGATCCCGGTGACCTCCAGCGGGGCACCGACGGCGGGCAGAACGGCGGCACGTACGGCCATGGCGGATTCGACTCCCCTAGAACTGGAGGGACTTGGTCTGGAGGTACTCGGTCAGGCCGTGCGTGCCGAGCTCGCGGCCCACACCGGACTGCTTGTAACCGCCGAAGGGGGCCAGCGGGTTGAACCGGCCGCCGTTGATGTCGACCTGGCCGGTCTCCATGCGGCGGGCGAAGGCCACCGCCTCCGCCTCGTCGCCGGCCCAGACGGCGCCGGCCAGGCCGTAGACGGTGCCGTTGGCGATGCGCAGGGCGTCGTCCTCGTCGTCGTAGCGCAGGATCGACAGGACGGGGCCGAAGATCTCCTCCTGGGCGATGGTCATCTCCGGGGTGACGTCGGCGAAGACCGTGGGGCTGACGTGGTAGCCCTTCTCGTGCGGGGAGTCGGGGCCGCCCGCGACCAGCCGGGCGCCCTCGGCGACACCCTTCTCGATGTAACCGCGCACCCGTTCCCGCTGCCCCGCGTTGACGAGCGGGCCGATGCGGTCGCCGTACTTCGCGGCGGCGGCCGCGGCGAGTTCCACGGCCTCGTCGTACCGGTCGCGGTGGACCAGCATGCGGGTCCAGGCGCTGCACGTCTGACCGGAGTTGGACATGACGTTGGCGACGCCGACGTTGACCGCGCGGGCCAGGTCGGCGCTGGGCAGGATGACGTTGGCGGACTTGCCGCCGAGTTCGAGGGCGACCTTCTTCACCATGCCGGAGGCGATCGCGCCGATGCGGCGGCCGACGGCGGTGGAGCCGGTGAAGGAGACCAGGTCGACGCCCGGGTGCTCGGCCAGGGCCTGCCCGGCCACCGGGCCGAGGCCGGTGACGAGGTTGAACACGCCCGCCGGGATCCCGGCCTCGTGCACGGCCTGCGCGAACAGCCGCGCGACCAGCGGGGTGTCCTCGGCGGGCTTGACCACGACGGTGCAGCCGGCCGCGAGGGCGGGGGCGGTCTTGGCGACGATCTGGTGGAGCGGGTAGTTCCAGGGGGTGATCGCGCCGACCACGCCGACGGGCTCGTGGAGGACCGTCGAGTTGCCCGTCTTCTCCTCGAAGGGGTACGTCGCCGCCAGCTCGGCGTACGAGCCGGCCACGGCGATCGGCACGCCCGCGTGGACGGTCTGCGAGAGCTTGAGGGGCGAGCCCAGTTCGGCGGTCACCGTCCCGGCGATCTCGTCCTGCCGGGCCACGAGCGCGTCCCGCAGTGCGGCCAGGCGGGCGGCGCGCTCGGCGGGCGGGGTGGCGGCCCAGGCGGGGAGGGCGGCGCGGGCGGCGCGCACGGCGGCGTCGACGTCCTCCACGGTGCCCGCGGGGACGGTGGCGATCACCTGTTCGTCGGCCGGGTTCACCACCTCGATCACGTCCGGGCCGGCGGCGGGGCGCCAGGCGCCGTCGATGTACATGCCGTCGTATGCCTTCATCGCGCTTCCTCCGGGGCGGGGCGTCGGTGTCCGACCGCTCGGTTCGTCCGAGGGTCCTAAACTAGCGATGTTAGTTTTACCGCGCCAGAGGTCTCCGCGTCCCCGTCTCACTCCTCCAGGCCGGGCAGCCGTGCCGGGTTGGGGCAGATCCGCTCACCGCCCTGGTCGAAGACGAAGAGGTGGGCGAGGTCCACCAGGAGCGGTACCTGCATGCCGTGCCGGAGGCGGATGTCGGGGGTGGTGCGGACGATGAGGTCGCCGGGCACGCGGGGCTCGGCGGAGGCGGGGACCTGATCCGGCTGTCCGGGCGGGGCCGGCGTCGCCGCCGGTCCCGCGCTCAGCGCGCCGGCCCGCTCCCGCAGCCGGTGCAGGACCGTGCCCTCGCGGCGCCGGCGCCGGGCCGGGCGCTCGGGCCGCGGGCGCGGGGCCTCGAGGTCGGGGACGACGGCGGGGCGGGAGCCGGTGTCGAAGTGGACGAGGACCTCGTGGCCCTGGAACTCCAGGTGCTCCACCAGGCCGGTGAGCGCCACCTCGCCGGTCCGCGCGGCGGACGGCTTGGCGATCCGTACGGCCTCCGAGCGCAGGCCCACGATGACCTCGCGGCCCTGCTGGACCCGTAGCAACTGGTGGTCCAGGGAGAGGGGTTCGGGCAGCCGCAGGAACTGCTTGCCCAGGCTGATGGTCATCGCCCCGTCGAGCGGGGCGCGCACCAGGCCGCGCAGCAGATTGATGCGCGGGGTGCCGATGAAAGCGGCGACGAAGACGTTGCTCGGCAGGGAGTACACCGCGCGCGGGGTGCCGACCTGCTGGAGGACGCCGCCGCGCAGTACGGCGACGCGGTCGCCGAGCGACATGGCCTCGGACTGGTCGTGGGTGACGTAGACGGTGGTGACGCCCAGCTCCCGGGTGAGCTGGGAGATCTCGGCGCGCAGACGGTTGCGGAGCTTGGCGTCGAGGTTGGACAGCGGCTCGTCCATCAGGAAGGCGGAGGGGTGGCGGGCGATGGCCCGGCCCATGGCGACGCGCTGGCGTTCCCCGCCGGAGAGCTGGGCGGGGAAGCGGTCGAGGAGGTCCTCGATGCCGAGCATCCGGGCGGTGGCGTCCACGCGCGGGGCCGGGTCCGCGCCGGGTGACTCGATGCGCAGCGGGAAGCCGATGTTGTCGCGGCTGGTCATGCTCGGGTACAGGGCGAAGTTCTGGAACACCA
Source organism: Streptomyces sp. NPDC044984 (assembly GCF_040646935.1). Classification (NCBI taxonomy): domain Bacteria; kingdom Bacillati; phylum Actinomycetota; class Actinomycetes; order Kitasatosporales; family Streptomycetaceae; genus Streptomyces; species Streptomyces sp. NPDC044984. The sequence continues at coordinate 15,867 of NZ_JBEZBE010000040.1, read as the reverse complement.
TCGCCATGTCCCGGTCGGAGGGGGGCAGTTCGTTGCCGTACTCGCCGTCGAGGAACAGCCGGCCCTCGTCGATGTCCTCCAGTCCGGCGATCATCCGGAGCACGGTGGACTTGCCGCAGCCGGAGGGGCCGAGCAGGACGAGGAATTCGCCGGGCGCGATGTCCAGCGACAGCCGGTCCACCACGCGGACGCCTCGCGTGTATGCCTTGCTCACGTCGTGCAGGGAGATGGCGCGTGTCATGAGAGTGCCCCCGGGGGCGGATCAGGGCGCTGGTGCTCCGCGTTCGGAACGCCCCGCGCGGGCCGCACGGGGCGTGTGGGTCACGGAAGCTAACGGAAAGTAGCAGCCGGGGGAAGATGCCGGACGTGATCCGGGCGCTCCGGTCCAGTAAGTGAGAAAGCGGACGCCCAGATTCAGCGGGCGTCCGCGTTCCATGGGGTGACCGGCGTTCCGCGTCAGTCGTCACCGCCGCCCGTGCGGCTGTTCGAACGGCCCGACTGGAGCAGCTCCCCCGCCAGCAAGGTCGCCTTCGCCACTCCGCGGACCCAGCGCGGACCACCCCGGGCCGCCCGGACGACGCAGACGCATCCTCCGACGGCGAGGACGAGAACACCGATCAGGATGAGCAGAAGCATGTGGTCCCCCTCTATGTGTGCACGGTATACATGCGCACGGTATACATGCGCACGGCATATGTATGCACACCCCGCCTCTCGGTGGGCGGCATGTGCGATCGCACCATCCTGCCGGCGCGGACGCGCCCGCCGGGCACCGGCCGACTAGCGAGCCGTACGGCGCCGGGGGCGGGCCCCGGTGCCCTTACGGGCGGACGGCGGGTCCTCCGCCGGCCGGGACGGGGTGCGCAGGGCGACACCCGAAGCCAGGAACAGCAGGGCGCCCAGCATCACGAACGGTGCCGCCACACCCGCGACTCCCGCGATCAGGCCCGCCGCCGCGGGCGCGGCGACCTGGCCCAGGCGGTTGCCGGTGAGGCGCAGGGCGAGGGCGGTGGAGCGGGCGTCGGCCGGGGCGGCCTGGACGACCGTCGTCATGGACAGCGGCTGGCCGACGCCCAGGCAGAAACCGAGGACCGCCAGGACCAGGGCCAGCGCCCAGACCGGCAGCGGCAGCGCGAGGCCCGCGCACAGCACTGCCGCCAGCAGGCAGGTCACCGTCAGCAGCACCGTGCGGCCGAGCAGGCGCAGCAGCGGGGTGAGGACCAGCCGGCAGGCGATGGTGGCCGCCGCGCGGAGGCTGAGCAGCAGGCCGACGACGGCCGGGTCGATGCCCCGGTGCTCGCCGACCACCGGGAGGTAGGCGGTGAGGATGTCGGTCGCGGACAGCACGGCCAGGCTGATGAGGATGCCCGCGGGGACGCCCCGGGCGCGCAGGATGCCCCGTACCGGCACCCGTGCGCCCTGTCCCGTACGGGGTTTCGGGGCCCCGGGCCGTTCTATGCGCCACAGCGAGGTGAGGGCGACGGCGCCGCCCGCGCCCGCCGCCAGCAGGGCGAGCGCGCTGGTCCTGGCCATGTCCGCGCCGATCAGCGCGCCCGCCGCGATGGGGCCGACCAGCTGGCCGAGCGAGGCGCCGATGGTGAAGTGGCCGAAGTTGCGGTCCTGTTCGTGCGGCGCGGACTGGCGGGCGACGAGGGACTGCGCGCCGATGACGAAGCAGAGGTGGCCGAGGCCCATCACCCCGCTCCACAGGGCCATCGCCCACAGGGAGCCGGCGAGGCCGCTCAGCGCGCAGCCGCCGGAGATGAGCACCACGCCGGCCGGGAGCAGGGGCGCGCAGCGGCCGTGGTCGGTGCGCCGGCCGAGCGGTACGGCGGCGAACAGCGGCAGCAGCGCGTAGACGCCCGCGATCACACCGATCGCCCGCTCGTCCGCGCCCAGGGCCAGCGCCCGGTAGGAGACGGCGGGCCGGGCCATCGACACCGCCCCCTGCGCGAAGCCGAAGGCGATGACGAGGCGGAGCAGCCAGCCGCGGTTCCCACCGGGCGCCATGGTCGGGTCCTTCCTGACAGTGGTCCGGGTGTCCGGCTCAGATGATGCCGAACAGGATTCCGGCCGCGAGGATCACCAGGCAGATCAGGGCCGCCCACTTCACCACGAACCGGGTGTGGTCGCCGAACTCGACCTTGGCCATGCCGACCAGGACGTACACCGCGGGGACGAGCGGGCTGGACATGTGCAGCGGCTGGCCGACGAGGGAGGCGCGGGCCATCTCCAGCGGGGAGACGCCGTGCGCGGCGCCGGCTTCGGCGAGGACGGGCAGGACACCGAAGTAGAAGCCGTCGTTGGACATGAAGTAGGTCAGCGGAAGGCTCAGCAGGCCGGTGACCAGGGCCATGTGCGGGCCCATGCCCTCGGGGATGACGTCCACCATCCACTTGGCCATGTGGTCGACCATGCCGGTGCCCTGGAGGACGCCGGTGAAGACGGCGGCGGCGAAGACCATGCCGGAGACGTTGAGGACGTTGTCGGCGTGGGCCGCGAGCCGGGCCTTCTGGTCGGGGATGTGCGGGAAGTTGACGGAGAGCGCGAGGGCGGCGCCGAGCAGGAACAGCACCGGGATCGGCAGCAGCTCCATGATCATGGCGGTGAGCAGGGCGACCGTGAGCAGCGCGTTGAACCAGTAGAGCCTGGGGCGCAGGGTGGGGCGGTTCGGGTCGAGGCCCTGGAAGCCGTCGTCGTCCTCCGCGTCGGCGTCCGTACCGGCACCGGACCCGCCGGCCGGCCGGGCGTCCTTGCCGGAGCCGCCGGCGGAACCCGCGCCGACCAGCACGGTCTCCGTCTCCTCGGCGTTCTCCTTCACCAGCGCCTCGTCCAGCGTCAGCACGCCCAGCCGCCTGCGCTCGCGCAGACCGAGCACGTACGCGAGGACGACGACGCCCAGCAGGCCGACCAGCAGGGCGGGGATCATCGGGACGAAGATGTCGCCGGCGTCGAGCTTGAGCGCGGTCGCCGCGCGGGCCGTCGGGCCGCCCCAGGGGAGGGTGTTCATCACGCCGTTGGCCATGGCGGCGACACCGGTCATCACGACCAGGCTCATCTTCAGGCGCTTGTACAGCGGGTACATCGCCGAGACGGTGATCATGAAGGTGGTGGAGCCGTCGCCGTCCAGCGACACGATCGCGGCGAGCAGCGCGGTGCCGACGACGATCCGCATCGGGTCCGCCTTGCAGAACCGGAGGATGCCGCGGACGATCGGGTCGAAGAGTCCGACGTCGATCATCACACCGAAGTAGACGATCGCGAACATGAGCATCGCCGCGGTGGGGGCGAGGGTCGACACGCCGTCGATGACGTAGTCACCGAGGTGGGCGCCCTTGCCGACGAACACGCAGAACAGCGCGGGGATCAGCACGAGCGCCGCGATCGGCGACATCTTCTTCAACATGATCAGGACCAGGAAGGTCGCGATCATGGCGAAGCCGAGGATGGTCAGCATGAGTGGATACCTAACGTTCGCCCTTGAACTCCCACCAGGGCCGGCGGTGCGTCGACGTTAGGTTCTGCAAAGCGGCGTTAACAAGATGTCTACCTGCGAGCAATAAGCGCAAAACCCCAGGTCACAGCTTTGCTCAGGTCAGAGCACCGAACGTTTTGGTCACGGCGGCGGTCAGCGGGGCCACCTCGACGGGCACCCCGTTGAGGACGGCGTTGCCCGACAGCGGGTCGAGGAGGCTGCCGTCGAGGAGCTGGTTGACGTTGGCGCCGGGGTCGGCGGCGGCGTGCCGCATGCGGGTGCCGGGCCGGTCGTGGCCCCAGCCGTGCGGCAGGCTCACGACCCCCGGGCGCACGGCGTCGGTGACCTCGGCGGGGGCGGTCACCTCTCCCCCGGCGCCCTTGATCCGCACCGGCTGTCCGTCCCGTACGCCGAGGCGTGCGGCGTCCTCCGGGTGGAGGTGCAGGGTGCAGCGGTTGGAGCCGCCGGTGAGGGCGGGCACGTTGTGCATCCAGCTGTTGTTGGAGCGCAGGTGGCGGCGGCCGACGAGGACGAGTCCGGCGGGGCGTTCGCCGAGGGCGGCGCGCAGTCGGGGGAGGTCGGCGGCGATCGGCTCCGGCAGCAGCTCCACCTTGCCGCTGCGGGTCTTCAGCGGCTGGGGCAGCCGCGGGCGCAGGGGGCCGAGGTCGATGCCGTGCGGGTGGGCGAGCAGTTTCTCCAGGGTGAGTCCGTCCGGGTCGGCGCCGAAGCCGTCGCCGTACGGGCCGAGGCGCAGCATCATGTCGAGGCGCCGTTCGGGGCCGTCGTCGCCGGTGAGCAGGGCGGCGAGTTCCTCCGGGTCGCGGCCGTGGACCGGGGAGTGCGGCTCCCGGACCGCCTTGGCGAGGGTCTGGCCGATCACCATGGCGTCCACGGCGCCGGGGTCGGCGCCGTGCGTGCCGGTCGCGGCGAAGACCAGCCGGGCCAGGATCTCGGTCTCGGCCATCCGGCCGGGTTCCAGGGGGACGGCGGGGCGGGTGTAGCGGACCTGGTTGCGCACGGCGAGGGTGTTGAAGGCGAAGTCGTGGTGCGGGCTCTGCGCGGGCGGGGGCGGCGGCAGGACGACGTCGGCGTGGCGCGAGGTCTCGTTGAGGTACGGGTCGACGCTCACCATGAAGTCGAGCGAGCCGAGCGCCTTGTCGAGCCGGTCGCCGTCCGGGGCGGAGAGGACCGGGTTGGCGGCGACGGCGACGAGGGCGCGTACCGGCTCGCCGTCGCCGGTGGCGGTGTCGATCTCCTCGGCGAGGGCGGAGAGCGGCAGTTCGCCCTTGGCCTCGGGGTGCCGGCTCACCCGGGAGTGCCAGCGTCCGAGGGCGAAGCCGCGGCCGGGTCCGGCGGGGCGCGGGGTGCGGTCGGTGGCGGCCTGCGGGAAGAGGGCGCCGCCGGGCCGGTCGAGGTTGCCGGTGAGGACGTTGAGGACGTCGACGAGCCAGCTGGCGAGGGTGCCGTGCGGGACGGTGCAGCTGCCGATGCGGGCGTAGACGGCGGCGGTGGGGGCGGCGGCGAGTTCCCGGGCGAGGGTGCGGAGGGTGGTGGCGTCGACGTCGCAGGCGCCGGCCACCGCCTCGGGGGTGAAGTCCCGCAGTGCGGCGGCGAGTTCCTCGAGCCCCTGGATGTGCGGCGCCAGTTCCCCCGGGTCGGCCAGGTCCTCGTCGAGCAGGGTGTGCGCCAGCGCCGCGAGCAGCAGCGCGTCGGTGCCGGGGCGGACGGCGAGGTGCCGGTCGGCGAGGCGGGCGGTGCGGGTGCGGCGCGGGTCGATGACGGTGAGGGTGCCGCCGCGGGCCCTGAGCGCCTTGAGCCGGCCGGGGAAGTCGGGTGCGGTGCACAGACTGCCGTTGGACTCCAGCGGGTTGGCGCCGATCAGCAGCAGGTGGTCGGTGCGGTCGAGGTCGGGTACGGGGATGGCGTTCGCGTCGCCGAAGAGCAGTCCGCAGGCGACGTGCTTGGGCATCTGGTCGACCGTGGAGGCGGTGAACAGGCTGCGGGTGCCGAGCCCGGCGATGAGCACGGGCGGGTAGAGGGCGCCGGCCACGGTGTGGACGTTGGGGTTGCCCAGGACGATGCCGACGGCGTGCGGGCCGTGCCGTTCGACGACGGGCCGTATCCCGGCGGCCACGGCGTCGAACGCCTCCGCCCAGGTGGCCTCGCGCAGTTCCCCGTCGACGCGGACGAGCGGGGCGCGCAGCCGGTCGGGGTCGGAGTCGACGGCCCCGAAGGCGGCGCCCTTGGGGCAGATGAAGCCCTTGCTGAACACGTCGTCCCGGTCGCCGCGGGCGCCGGTGACCCGGCCGTCGTCGATGGTGAGCGTCAGGCCGCAGGTGGCCTCGCACAGGGGGCAGATACGAAGGGCGGTGCGGGACACGGGGCCTCCCGGGTGCGGCGGCTGCGACGGCGCGCGGACACGCCGAGCATACCGACCGGTATGCACGGTGGGGAGGGGGTCGCCGGGGGCGGCTCAGTCCAGTGTCCGGGCCAGGTACGCCCGCAGCATCTCCCGCAACTCTCCGATGACCTTCTCGTCCCCCTCGGGCACCATCCGGAACGCCAGGTGGACGAGGGCGTCGGCGGTCTCGACCGCGATGAGGAAGGTGCGGCGCAGGTCGTCGTCGGCCTCGCGGCCGAGGTAGCCGGAGAGCAGGTCGGTGAGGCGGTCGGCGACGCGGTGGTTGGGCTCGGTGCGGCGGGTGCCGACGGGTATCTGGTTGCCGAAGTCGACGAGGGAGAAGCCGGGGGCGGTGCGCTTCATGTCGAGGTACTCGTCGAGCACGACGTCCATGGCGTGCCGCCAGCCCCGGTCACCGGTGGCCCCGAGGCGTTCGGTGACCCGTTCCGTGAAGCGCTCCAGGTTGCGCTGGGCCAGCGCGTCGGCCATCTGGCGCTTGTTGCCGAAGAAGCGGTAGACGGAGCCGATGGGCACGCCGGCGCGCTCGGCGACGGCACGGGTGCTGAGGTCGTCGTAGCCGGCCTCGTCGAGGAGTTCGGCGCAGGCGTCGAGGATCCTGGCCAGCCGTTCGGCGCTGCGGCGCTGCACCGGCGCTCGGCGGAGCGATGTCGCGTGGGGCACGGGGCTCATCATGCCTGCTCGTCCCCGCCCGGTGAACCTCGCCCTCCGCTACGGTCCCGCCGGTCCGTTCCGCGCCCCTGCCCCGGGGACGCCGTGGCGGTCGGCCCGGCGCTCGGGCCCGGGTCCGGCTCCCGGTCCGACACCGTGATGTCGGCCGTGCTCTCCACGGGCTCGCCGTCCACGGCCCACACCGAGCCGTCGTCGGCGTACAGGCGGGCGGTGACGTGGTGCGTGCCGCGCGGGACGGAATCGCCGGGGAGGTGGTACTCGGGGGTGCGCAGCAGGGCTACGCGGCGGCCGTTCAGTTCGAGGTGCGCCAGACCCCGGCCGGCCACCGCGCGCCCGCCGGTGCCGTCCGGTGAGAAGCGGAAGTTGCGCACGGTCAGCCGTACGTCCCAGCCGCCGCCCGTGTCGGGGGTGACCTCGACGCCGACGGCGGGCGCGTCCTCCTCGTCCACCTCTCGGTAGGGGCGGCCCTCCTCGTCCCGCTCGTCCAGGAGTTCACCGGCCGGCGAGGACGGCTTCCCGTCCTGCCCCCGGGCACCGCTCGGACCGCAGCCCACGGGTCCGGCCAACAGTGCGACACAGACCGCGAGCGCGGTGATCAGGCTCCGCGTCCACGACATGCCGGGGAGCGTAGAACACGGGTGCGACCTCGCGGATCCCCCTGAAGTCGGGTTCCGCGTCCTCCGTGGAGAGGAGGAGGCCGTAAGGGGAGGGAGATCGCGCGTCCCCCTTGCGCCGCGGAAAACGCAATCCTACGGTGTTGCATAGGAATCCGACCGCAAGGGAGCACCGGGCATGAGCGATGGGGGTACCACCCGCGCGAGCGCGTTCGAGCACGGGGGAGCGCGCAAGATCGCCGAAGGGCTGGAACACCTCTCCGGCTTCGGCAACGAGCACAGTTCCGAGGCGGTCCCGGGCGCCCTGCCCGAGGGCCGCAACGCGCCGCAGCGCGCACCGCTCGGGCTGTACGCGGAGCAGCTGAGCGGTACGGCGTTCACCGAGCCCCGCGCGGAGAACCGCCGCTCCTGGCTGTACCGGATCCGCCCGTCGGCCGCCCACCCGGCGTTCACCCGCACGGGCAACGGGTCGCTGCGCACCGCGCCCTTCACCCAGACCGTGCCCGACCCCAACCGGCTGCGCTGGAACCCGCTGCCGGAGCCCGCCGGGGGCACCGACTTCCTGGCCGGGCTGTGGACCCTGGGCGGCAACGGCGACGTCACCCAGCGCACCGGCATGGCCGTGCACCTGTATCACGCCACCGCCTCGATGGACCGCGTCTTCAGCGACGCCGACGGTGAGCTGCTGATCGTCCCCGAGCACGGCGGGCTGCTGCTGCGCACGGAGTTCGGACTGCTGCATGTGGAGCCGGGACACATCGCACTGATTCCTCGTGGGGTGCGGTTCCGTGTGGACCTCCTCGAGGACTCTGCCCGCGGTTATGTGTGCGAGAACTATGGGGCAGCGTTCCGGCTCCCCGACCTCGGCCCGATCGGCGCCAACGGGCTGGCCAACGCCCGGGACTTCCGGGCGCCCGTCGCCGCGTACGAGGACGTCGAGGGGCCGGTGGAGGTGGTGAACAAGTTCTGCGGCAACCTGTGGTCGGCCACCTACGACCACTCCCCGCTGGATGTCGTCGCCTGGCACGGCAACCATGTGCCCTACGCCTATGACCTGCGCCGCTTCAATGTGATGGGCACCATCTCGTACGACCATCCGGATCCGTCGATCTTCACGGTGCTGACGTCCCCGAGCGACACCCCGGGGCTGGCCGGGGTGGACTTCGTGGTCTTCGCGCCCCGCTGGCTGGTGGGCGAGGACACCTTCCGGCCGCCGTACTTCCACCGGAACGTGATGAGCGAGTACATGGGCCTGATCGAGGGCGCGTACGACGCGAAGGCGGAGGGCTTCGTACCGGGCGGGGGCTCGCTGCACAACATGATGTCGGCGCACGGCCCCGACCGGGAGACGTTCGACCGGGCGAGCGCCGCGGAGCTGCGCCCGCAGAAGATCGACGACGGCCTGGCCTTCATGTTCGAGACCCGCTGGCCGGTGTCGCTGACCCCCCAGGCGGCACGGGCGGAGCACCTGCAACAGGGCTACGACAGCGTGTGGCAGGGACTCGAGCGTCACTTCCAGCCGTTGCACTGAACGTTCTCCGACCGGTACGGATAGCCCGTGACCTCCTTCGCTCCGGATTCGATCGTCCTGAACCGCAAGTTGCCGCTCTGGTATCAGGTGTCGCAGTCGCTGCGCGCCTCGATCCTCGGCCGCTCGCCCCAGGACCCCCTGCGTCTACCCACCGAGGAACAACTGGCCGGGCACTACGGGGTGAGCGTGCTGACCATGCGGCAGGCGCTGAAGGAGCTGGAGGACGAAGGGCTGATCACCCGCCACCGCCGGCGCGGCACGTTCATCGAGCCCGGCGCCCGGCGGGGCGCCCCGGTGCGGCTGCTGGGCTCGGTGGACGCGATCGTGGCCCAGCAGTCCGGCATGACGACCGAACTGCTGGAGCACGGTCCGGCGCCGGTGCCGGCGGAGCTCGCCGAGCACTTCCCGGACCTGTCCGAGGCGGCCGCGTACCACCGGCTGCGCAGCGACGAGAAGACGGGCGAGCCGACCAACCACGCCCGCAACTGGGTCCGTCCCGAACTGGCCGCTCACATCGACCCGGACGACCTGGTGCGGTGGCCGATGACCAAGGTGCTGCGGGACGTCGTCGGGGCGGACATCAGCCGCATCACGGACACGGTGGAGGCGCGGCTCGCGGACCCGGAGACGGCACGGCTGCTCCAAGTCCCGCTGCTCAGCCCGATCCTGCACTACACGGGCATCACCTACGGCACCGACGGCCGGCCCCTGGACGTGGCCGTCATCCACTACCGGGGCGACCGCTTCTCCTTCACGGTGACGCTGGACGCCACCTGATCCGCCGCGCCCGCAAGCCGTACGATGCCCTGCGTGACGCACGACGACGCTCCGCTGCTGGCGGACCTCATGCCGTGGTCCGTCGCACCGCCGCGGCTCGGCCGGGGGTGGCCGGCGGCCCCCGACGCGGCGTCCCTGAAGGCCCGTTGGGACGCCCTGGTGAAGGCCGAGGGGCCGGACCGCGAGACGCTGTTCCGGCCGACGCGCTCCCGAACCCCGCACACGGCGGTCGGTCAGCTGCCGGGCCGCAGCGGCGGCACGGAGAAGCTGGCCCGCGCGTCGGGCCCGTGCCCCGAGCCGGTACGGGTCCTGTACGCCCCGTTCGACGAGCAGTGGCTGATCCCCGACCAGCGGCTGATCGACGCGGCCCGGCCGGAGTTGTGGCGGGTGGCGGACGAGCGGCAGATCTTCGTCGTGGAGGCGGGCACGGCCCGGGACCTCACGGGTCCGCCCCTGCTGGCCACTTCCCTGCTGCCGCTGCTGCGCACCGGCCGCGTCCGCCCGCTGTACCGCCGGCCGGGCGCCGCGGAACCGAACCTGGCCCCGGGCCTGACGGAACACCTCGCCACCAGACTCGGCCGGGACACCTCGCCGGTGGACGTCCTCGCCTGGGCGATGGCGGCGGCGCGCGCCACGCCCGCCGGGCTCGCGGTGCCGCTCACCGGGGACGCCGGCGTGTGGGACCGGGGCGTCGCGGTGGGCCGCCGGATGCTGTGGCTGTCGCGGCGCGACGGGGAGCGGCCCAGACTTCCCGGCGGGCGCCGCCCCTACGTACGCGCCCCGTTGCCCTCCCGGCCGGTGACCGTGGAGTACGACCGGGACGAGGAGGCCCTGCTGCTCGACGGGGGCCGCATCTCCCCGGTGCCGCCCGGGGCCTGGGACTTCGAGGCCGGCGGCGTGCGGGTGCTGGAGCAGTGGTTCGCGGCCCGCACGGAGCCGGCCGAGCCGGGCACCCTGGCCGCGATCGGGCCGGCCGCCTGGCCCCAGGCCTGGACCTCGGAACTCCTGGAACTGGTCACGGTCCTCGCCCTGCTGGCCGAAGTGCGCCCGGAGCAAGGGGCGCTGACGGGCCCCGCCCTCCCCGACCCGGTCACACCGGCCGAGCTGCGCGCGGCGGGCGTGCTCCCGGTGCCGTCCTCCGCCCGCCGCCCCGCCTCGGTGCTGGACGCCCGCGAGGAGGGGCCGGAGGGCCAGCTCGCATTGATCTGAGGGCCGGCTCACGCCGGTCCGAGGACCGGCTCACGCTGACCCTCGGACCGGCTCGAGCCGGTCCGAGGGTCAGCCGCGGGGTTCGAAGCCGTCCAGCATCCGGCCGAGCGCCCGCTCGAACACCGCCTCCAGATCGATCGGCCCGGCGTCCTCCGCGAAGGCCGCCGCCATCCGCGGGTACTCGCCGGTCGCGATCCGGCCGCCCAGGTAGGCGATCCGGGCGGCGTCCTCCTGCTCCTGCGACCAGGGCAGCGAGCGGGTGCGTTCGGCGGTGGCCAGCTCGTTGGCGACGTAGGCCGTCACGATGCCGTTCAGCATCGCGATCAGTTCCAGCTTGGTGCCGTAGGGCCCGGGGAGCGTGTCCAGACAGGCCAGGCGGTGGCGGACGTGCTGGTGACGGCGGCCGGGACGGTGCCGTTCCTGCTGGTGGGGCTCGCGGTGGGCTGGCGGGTGGAGGGCGGCGCCCTCGAGGCCGTGGGCGCCGTCGCCCTGTTGCTGCTGTTCCGGTTCGCCTGCGTGTGGATCGGGATGTACCTCGGTCTGCTCACCCGGAACGAGGAGGCGGCCGGCCAGCTGGGCGGGGCGACCTTCCTGCTGCCGCCGCTGTCCAGCGCGTACGTCCCGACGGCGGGGCTGCCGGACGGGCTGCGCACGGTCGCGGAGTGGAACCCGATCAGCGCGGTGGCGACGGCGCTGCGGGACCTGTTCGGCAACGCGCCCGTGCCCGACGGGGCGGCCTGGCCGGTGGCGCATCCCGTCGCGGGGTCACTGGGGTGGTGCGCGGTGCTGCTCGTGGTGTTCGTACCCCTGGCGGTACGGCAGTACGGGCGCGGGAGGGGGTGAGGCTCCCGGGATGGATGTCAGGTTCCTGCCAGGACGGAACCGACCGGTGCGCCCCCGGAGCACTGCCGGGTGGGAACGGGGGCGCCGGCAGGGGAAAGTGCCGGTGTCGGACCGGGCGCCGGACGCCACCGGTGCCGCGGGGATGACGGACGGGGCGGGGCGCCGCGCCGGGACGGTGGTGGGCCGCCCGGGCGCTGGCGCTACCGGCTGCCGAACAGGGAGCGGCGCAGCCGACGCAGCGGGGCGAAGAGCGAGACGCGGCTCGCCCGGGCCCGCGCGCTCCTGGCGCCGCGGTCGTGCGTGGTGTCACGCGCGATGAGCTCGCGCATCAGCGACGTCGCCTCGGCCGTCTCCCGCTGCGGGACCGCGGGTCCTCCGAGGACCGAGAGATGGCGGTCGAGGCGCGAGCTGGTCGCGCTGCTGCCGCAGGTGATCGCAGGGACCCTGGCCCTGCTGCGCACTGTTATCTGTTCCATGTCACTCCCCACCCGTACGAGTCCACCCGGCCCGGGCAGGGTAACCCTATCGTCCCGTTCGGGCACTCGTGTATCGAGGCCACAGGATTCACCTTCCCCATAAGGGGGTTGACGAACACCCGTCGATCACTCTCCGAATCCGACCGTTTCCAGGGCGAGTTGGACGACGGGCTGCGAGGTGGGCCGCGGTGACCCGCCCTCGGGTTCGACGGTCACGGCGAGTGACGTCGCCGCCGGGTCGAGGCCGGAGGCGATCAGGGGCGTGTCGCCCTCGAACAGCCCCAGGGAACGCGGTCGTGCGTCCGGGCCCATGAGCCAGAGCTGGCGCACACGTCCGTTCGGGGGGTCGCCGTATCCGCCGAGGGTGACGACCGCGCTGCGGGTCGATGCGGAAGCGATCACTCCGATCGTGCGGCCGCGCGCGTCCCGGCCGCTGCTCGCGCGGGCGTCCGGGGCGGCGAGAACGTGGGCGATCTCACGTGACCGGTCGCGTTCGGCGGTCAGCCGGTCCTGGGTCCGGTCCGCCTGGACGGCGAAGAGCGCGGCGACGACGAGCGCCGCGGCGGCGGTGGCCGTCGCGAACGGCACGAACAGCGGCGTACGGCGCCGCTCGCGGGGGCGCGGCGGGGGCGCGGTGCCCCAGACGTGCGGCGGGAGCTGCGGCGCACGCGCGCGTGCCGGTTCCCGGGGCGCGGGTTCCTGCGGGGTGGTCCGTACGGCGGCCAGGACCCGGTCCCGCAGCGCGGCGGGCGCGGGGGCGGCCGTGGACCAGGCGAGACGGACGGCGTCCTCGGCGAGGGCCCGCACCTCGGCGGCACAGCGGGCGCAGGACTCCAGGTGCCTCTCGAAGCGGACGCGTTCGGCGGGCTCCAGGGCGTCGAGGGCGTAGGGGGCGGCGAGCGAGTGCGGGTCCCCGCGGCGCGGCAGTCGGTCGAACAGGCTCATGCCGCGCCTCCCAGGCAGTCGCGCAGTCGGGTCAGTCCGTCGCGCATGCGGGTCTTGACCGTGCCCAGCGGGAGGGACAGCCGCTCGGCCACCTCCCGGTAGGTGTAGCCGTCGTAGTAGGCGAGGGTGACCGACTGTCTCTGGAGTGCGGTGAGGCGGTCCAGGCAGCGGCGCACCCACTCGCGTTCGAGTCCGGCCTCCACCTCCTCGGCGACCTGGTCGAAGGCGGGTCCGGGGCCGCGCCGGGCCTCGCGCTGCTCGCGTTCGCCGGCCGCTCGGGCGCTGCGCACCCGGTCGACGGCGCGGCGGTGGGCGAGGGTGAGGACCCAGGACAGCGCGCTGCCCCGGCCGGGGTCGAACCGGGCGGCGGAGCGCCAGAGTTCGAGCAGCACCTCCTGGGCCACCTCCTCGGACTGGGCCGGATCGCGCACCACGCGCCGCACCAGCCCGTACACCGGCCCGGAGACCAGCCCGTACAGGTCCTCGAACGCCTTCTGGTCGCCTCCGGCCACCAGCACCAGCAGCTCGTCCGCCTCCAACGCGCATCCCCCTCTCCGGCCCCGGCGGGCCGTCCGGTCATCCGAGGCGTGCGCGGCGAGCGAGCCTCCGGACGGTGAGTACGGATCAACGGGCCGAAAACGCGGGTCGGCAGCGGGAAATGCTACGGGCGTACGGGCCCGGCGGGAGGGGGCCCGGAAGAATTCCCGAACCCCACCCATCCGGCCCGCCGCCCGCTCCGAAGACCAGTGCGTCAAGGCAAGTCGGCACTGAGGACGGACGGCATGACAACTGACTCCAGGACCGGTGCGGGGCGCGGGAGCATCGCGACCCTGATCTGCGGTGCGCTGGCCGCCGGGGGGCTCGCGGCCGCCAGCGTGACCGCGCTGGACCCCGAGGCGGCCTCCGCCTCCAGCCATCGGGAGGCCCCGCTGATCTCGGGCACCCCGCAGTACGACAACACGGACCTGTACGCGTTCGTCAGCCCCGACAAACCGGACACGACGACGATCATCGCGAACTGGATCCCCTTCGAGGAGCCGGCCGGCGGACCGAACTTCTTCACGTTCGCCGAGGACGCGCAGTACGACATCCACATCGACAACGACGGGGACGCGCAGGGCGAGCTGCTGTTCCGCTACACGTTCAGGACGCACACGAAGAACGACGAGACGTTCCTCTACAACACCGGCCCGGTCACCAGCCTGGACGACCGGGACCTCAACATCACGCAGACCTACGACATCGAGCTGCTGAAGCTGAAGGACCAGCACGCGGTGTCCCGTACGAAGATCGCGGACGACGTCCCGGTGGCGCCGTCGAACGTCGGCAAGGCGTCCATGCCGGACTACGGCACCCTGCGCGAGCAGGCCGTGCGCGAACTCGCGGGCGGGGCGACGACGTTCGCCGGGCAGGCCGACGACCCGTTCTTCCTGGACCTGCGGGTCTTCGACCTGCTGTACGGCGGGAACCTCTCCGAGGTCGGCAACGACACGCTCAAGGGCTACAACGTCAACTCCCTGGCGCTCCAGGTGCCGACCGACATGATCACCGAGTCGGCGGACCAGCCGGTCGTGGGCATCTGGTCGACGACCCGGCGCAAGAACGCCGAGGGGCACTTCGTGCAGGTCTCGCGGCTGGGCAACCCGCTGGTGAACGAGGTCGTCAATCCGCTGAAGGACAAGGACACGTTCAACGCGTCCGCGCCGTGGGACGACGCGCGGTTCCTGAAGAACGTCACCGAGCCGGAGCTGCCGAAGCTCATCGAGGCGATCTACAGGATCGACGCGCCGGACGAGCCGCGCGACGACCTCATCGACGTGTTCCTCAAGGGCGTCGAAGGGCTCAACCAGCCACCGCACGTGAGGCCGTCGGAGATGCTGCGGCTGAACACGTCGGTCGAGCCGGCCGCCGAGCCGAAGCGGTTGGGCGTCCTGGACGGGGACAACGCCGGCTTCCCCAACGGGCGGCGGCTGACGGACGACGTGGTCGACGCCGCGCTCCAGGTCGTCGAGGGGGAGCTGGTGGGCGCGAAGAACGACCTGGGGGACGCGGTCGACGCCAACGACAAGGAGTTCAAGGCGGCCTTCCCGTATCTGGCGAACCCGACGGAGGGGTCGCGCGGCCCGCTCGCCAAGGGCGTGGACGGCGGCGACGACGTGCGCAACCAGCTCGGTGACGCGCTGCGGCCGACGGGTGCGGAGGGGGACGGCGACACGGCCCTGATCGCCGCGTCCGCCGGTGCGGGAGCCGGCGGGCTGCTGCTGATCGGAGCGGCGCTGACGTGGTGGCGCCGGATGCGCGACCGGGCGTACTGACCCGCCCCGCCACGCCCCGACCCGCCCCGCCACGCCCCGACCGGCGCACCCCGCCTCACGGCACGGGCCGCGCCGCCGACTCCCGCACCACCCGGCGAACGACCGAGGAGCAAGGCCATGTCCGCGCGTACGAACGACAGCCCTCCGGACGGCGGGCGCGGCACCGAACCGCCCGCACCGGCGGAGCCCCGCCACGACAGGACACGGGACGAGGCGGCACATCGCCGCGGCCCGGACGAGGGACGTGCCCGGACCGGGGCCCGGGGGCGGCCGCCCCGGGAGACGGACCGACGGCGCGTCCCACGCGTGCCACCGGCCGCCCCGCACGCCGACGGCGAGGATCAGGGTCCCGGAGCGGCCGCCCCGCACGCCGACGGCGAGGATCAGGATCCCGGAGCGGCCGCCCCGCACGCCGACGGCGACGGTCAGGGTCCCGGAGCGGCCGCCCCGCACGCCGACGGCGACGGTCAGGGTCCCGGAGCGGCCGCCCCGGACGGCGCGGGACCGCGGGGTCCGGTCACCGCGGACACCTCCCGGATCGGCATGTCAGCGTAGTAGTGCAGCAGGATCGGGACGCGCAGCCGTTCCGGC
>NZ_JBEZBE010000039.1:0-70369 GCF_040646935.1 Streptomyces sp. NPDC044984 | reverse complement strand
ACCGAACTGCCCTCCTCCAACCCCGCCGTCCTCGCCTTCCTCCGCGAGTACGAGGACGACCTGGTGCTCTGCGTGAACAACTTCTCACGCTTCGCGCAGCCCACCGAGCTCGATCTCAGCGCCTTCGGGGGACGGCACCCGGTCGAACTGTTCGGCGGGGTGCGCTTCCCGGCCGTCGGCGACCTGCCGTACCTGCTGACCCTCGGGGGGCACGGCTTCTACTGGTTCCGGCTCCGCAAGGACGCCGCATAGAACCCGGGGCGGGGCGGTTTCCCCCGCTCCGCCCGGGGCACGCATGAGTAACACCCCGCCCACCGGCGGCGCCCCCGTGGCGCGCCGAAAGAGGGGAGAGGACGCGACGCCATGTCGGAAGCCGTCACACGCACCGTCACGACACCGCCCGGCCTCCTTGCGTCATTGGATCCACTGTTGAGGGAGTGGCTGCCGCGGCAGCGCTGGTTCGCGGGCAAGGGCCGCCCGGTCACCGGGTTCTCCCTGGTCGCGGCCACCGAAATGCTGCCGCCCACCGCCAAGCTGGGCCTGTACCACCTGCTGGTGCGCGCGCACCAGCCGCTCCAGCCGGGTCACGGCGGACCCGAGCAACCCGGCGACTGCTACCAGCTGCTCATAGGCGTGCGCGAGGCGCTGCCGCCCCGGCTCGCGCCCGCGCTGATCGGTCATGTGACGCGGGGCCCGCTGGCCGGACGGACGGTCTACGAGGCCCTGCACGACACCCGGCCCGCCGAACTGCTCCTGGAGGCCCTGCGCACCCGGGCCCGGATCGGCGGGCTTCGCTTCGAGCGGGACCCGCGGCAGGAGATCCGGTCCGGTCTGGTGCCGCGCCTGGTGACCGCCGAGCAGTCGAACTCGTCGGTCGTCTACGGAGATACGTTCATCCTGAAGCTGTTGCGCCGGATCGTGCCCGGGATCAACCCCGACCTGGAGCTGCCGCTGGCGCTGGCCCGCGAGGGCTGCCCCCGGGTGCCCCCGCCGACGGCCTGGCTGGTCGCGGAGCCCGACGGGCCGCCCGGTCCGCCGCCCCCCGCCGAGCCGTACGTCCTGGGGGTGCTCCAGCCGTTCGTGCAGGGCGCGGCGGACGGCTGGGAGCTGGCGCTGCGGGAGCTGGCCAAGGGGGAGGACTTCGTCGCCGAGGCGCGGGACCTCGGACGGGCCACCGCCGAGGTGCACACCGCGCTGGCCCGCGCGCTGCCCACGGTCACTCTGGGGCACGCCCAGCTCCGCTCCATGGCCGCCGGCATGACCGAGCGGCTCGAGGCGGCCGTGCACGCGGTGCCCGCGCTGCGGCCGTACGCGGACGGGCTGCGCTCGGCGTTCACGGCGCTGGACGACCTGGCCGCCGAGGGCCGCGTCTGGACCGCGCAGCGGGTGCACGGCGATCTGCACCTGGGACAGTGCCTGCGCTCCCCGGCCGGGGAGTGGTCGCTGATCGACTTCGAGGGCGAACCGGCCCGTCCGCTGGCCGAACGCCGGATGCCGCAGCCGGCGGTGCGGGACGTGGCCGGCATGCTGCGGTCCTTCGACTACGCGGCGCGTTCGGTGGACCCGCCGCAGCCGGACTGGGCCGTGCGGTGCCGGGCGGCGTACTGCTCCGGCTACGCGGAGGCGGCCGGCCGGGATCCGCGCACCGAGCCGGTGCTGCTGCGCGCGTACGAGACCGACAAGGCGGTCTACGAAGTGGTCTACGAGGCCCGGCACCGTCCCGAGTGGCTGCCCGTACCGCTGGCCGCCGTGCACCGGCTCGCCTCGACCGACCTGATCTGATCCATCCGACCCGCGTCCAGGAGGCTTCGCCCGTGACCCCCCGCCCCGAGTCCAGCGGTTCGCATCCGGAGCAGCCGGCCGAGCGGCAGCCCGCGGCCGCCGAGCCGGCGAAGAAGGCCGCCGCGAAGAAGGCCGTAGCGAAGAAGACCGCCGCGGCGGCGAAGGCCGTGGCCAAGAAGGCGACGGCGACGAAGGCGACCGCGGCGCCGAAGAAGGCCACCGCCAAGAAGACGGCCGTCGAGAAGACCCCGGTGAAGAAGACGGCGGTGAAGAGCGCGGCGGCCAAGAAGCCGGCAGCGCCGAAGACGGCGGTGAAGAAGGCCGCGGCGAAGAAGGCCCCGGCCGAGAAGGCGGGGGCGAAGAGGGCGGGGGCGAGGAAGGGGGCCGTGGAGGAGACCGCCGCCGCGCAGCCCGCCCCGCCCGAGATGGAGATCGCCGTCTCCCCCGCCGTGGACGCCGCCGACCGGGAGCGGCTGCTGAGCGGGACGCACCACGCCCCGCACTCCGTGCTCGGCGCGCACCCGGTGCCCGGCGGGGTCGTCTTCCGGGCGTTCCGGCCGTACGCCCTCGCGGTGACCGTCGTCTCCGGGGGCCTCACCGTCGAGCTGCACGACGACGGCGACGGCTTCTTCTCGGGACTGCTGCCGCTGGGCGGGGTCCCGGCGTACCGGCTGCTCGTCACGTACGAGGGGACGGTGCAGGAGACGGAGGACGCCTACCGTTTCCTGCCCACGCTCGGCGAGCTCGACCTGCATCTGATCGGCGAGGGCCGGCACGAGGAGCTGTGGACGGTCCTGGGCGCGCACCCGATGACCCACCAGGGCGTCACCGGCACCCGGTTCTCGGTGTGGGCGCCGAACGCGCGCGGGGTGCGGGTGGCCGGCACCTTCAACTTCTGGGACGGCACCGGCTTCCCCATGCGGTCGCTGGGCTCGACGGGGGTGTGGGAGCTGTTCGTGCCGGGGATCGGCGAGGGCGAGCTGTACAAGTTCGAGATCACCCGCCCCGACGGCTCGAAGACCCTGCGCGCCGATCCGCTGGCCCGCCGTACGGAGGTCCCGCCGGCCACGTCGTCGATCGTCACGTCGTCGGCGTACGAGTGGGGCGACGCGGAGTGGCTGGAGCGGCGGGCGGAGGTGCCCGCGCACCGGGCGCCGTTCTCCGTCTACGAGGTGCACCTGCCGTCCTGGCGACCGGGACTGACGTACCGCCAGCTGGCCGAGCAGCTCCCGGCCTACGTCAAGGACCTCGGCTTCACCCACGTGGAGCTGATGCCGGTCGCCGAGCACCCCTTCGGCGGCTCCTGGGGCTACCAGGTCACCGGGTTCTACGCGCCCACCGCCCGCCTCGGCACCCCGGACGACTTCCGGTACCTGGTCGACGCCCTGCACCGGGCCGGTATCGGGGTGCTGATGGACTGGGTGCCGGCGCACTTCCCGCGCGACGAGTGGGCGCTGGCGGAGTTCGACGGGCGGCCGCTGTACGAGCACGAGGATCCGCTGCGGGCCGCGCACCCGGACTGGGGCACCCTGGAGTTCGACTTCGGGCGGCGCGAGGTGCGCAACTTCCTGGTGGCGAACGCCCTGTACTGGTGCGAGGAGTTCCACATCGACGGGCTGCGGGTGGACGCCGTCGCCTCGATGCTCTACCTGGACTACTCGCGTGAGCCGGGCCAGTGGACGCCCAACGAGCACGGCGGCCGGGAGAACCTGGACGCGGTGGCGTTCCTGCAGGAGATGAACGCGACCGTGTACCGCAGGGTGCCGGGGGTCGTGACGATCGCGG
The DNA here is from genome assembly GCF_040646935.1 of Streptomyces sp. NPDC044984. NCBI lineage: Bacteria > Bacillati > Actinomycetota > Actinomycetes > Kitasatosporales > Streptomycetaceae > Streptomyces > Streptomyces sp. NPDC044984. The sequence continues at coordinate 66,802 of NZ_JBEZBE010000039.1, read as the reverse complement.
AGGAGTCCACGGCCTGGGACGGCGTCACCCGGGCCACCCACCACAAGGGCCCCAGCGGCTTCGGCGGGCTCGGCTTCGGGCTGAAGTGGAACATGGGCTGGATGCACGACTCGCTCCAGTACATGAGCCACGAACCGGTCCACCGCCGGTACCACCACGGCGAGATGACGTTCTCGATGGTGTACGCGTACAGCGAGAACTATGTGCTGCCGATCTCCCACGACGAGGTGGTGCACGGCAAGCGGTCCCTGGTGTCGAAGATGCCCGGCGACTGGTGGCAGCAGCGCGCCAACCTGCGGGCCTACCTGGGCTTCATGTGGGCCCACCCGGGCAAGCAGCTTCTCTTCATGGGCCAGGAGTTCGCGCAGGGAGCGGAGTGGTCGGAGGCGCACGGCCCGGACTGGTGGCTCCTGGACCCGAACTACGGCGCCGAGGCCGACCACCGCGGGGTGCGCGACCTGGTGCGCGACCTCAACACCGTGTACGGGGACACCCCGGCGCTGTGGCGGGGCGACACCGAGCCGTCCGGTTTCCGGTGGGTGACCGGGGACGCCGCCGAGGACAACGTGTTCGCCTTCCTGCGGTACGACTCCGACGGCTCCCCGCTGCTCGCGGTCTCCCACTTCGCGCCGGTGGTCCGGCAGGACTACCGGATCGGGGTGCCCGACGACGTGCCCGCCTGGCACGAGGTGGTGAACACCGACGCCGGCCGCTACGGCGGCGGTGACGTCACCCGCCCCGACCCGGTCAAGCCGGAGCCGCAGGGACGGCACGGGTTCCCGGCGAGCATCCGCCTGACCCTGCCGCCCCTGGCGACGGTGTGGCTGCGCCCGGCCTGAGCCGTTCCGCTCAGTTCATGGCCTCGGCCAGCGGCTCCGGCAGCGGCTCGGTGTGCAGGACGCCGAGCCGCTGGGTGGCGCGGGTGAGCGCCACGTACAGGTCGCTGGTGCCGTAGCGGCCCGGTTCGACCACGAGGACCGAGTCGAACTCCAGGCCCTTGGCCTGGCGCGGGTCGAGCAGCACGACGGCGTGCGCCAGATCGGGTTCGGCGCCCGCCGTCACCCCGTCGAGGCGGGCGGCCAGGGCGCGGTGCAGCTCGCGCGGGGCGATGACGGCGAGGCGGCCCTCGTCGGGGGTGAGTTCCGTGACGGCCTTGGCGACGGCGCCGGGCAGGTCGTCGGTGGCGCGGGCCCAGGGGCGTACGCCCGTGGAGCGGACCGAGCCGGGCGGTTCGAAGCCGGGGTGCTCCGCGCGGACCACGGCCGCGGCGACGTCCATGATCTCGGCGGGGGTGCGGTAGTTGACGCCGAGCCGGGTGTGCTCCCAGCGGTCCTCGACGTAGGGGGTGAGGATCTCCGCCCAGGAGCCGACGCCGCCCGCCTCGGAGGTCTGTGCCGGGTCGCCGACCAGGGTCATCGAGCGGGTCGGGCTGCGCCGCATCAGCAGCCGCCACGCCATCGGGGAGAGCTCCTGCGCCTCGTCGACGATGATGTGCCCGAACGCCCAGGTGCGGTCGGCGGCGGCGCGCTCGGCGGCACTGCGGTGGTCGTCCTCCTCGTGCCGCTCGGCGAAGCGTTCGGCGTCGATGATGTCGTGCGCGGACAGCACCTCGGAGGAGTCCGGGTCGTCGTCCTCCTTGTCCTCGAACTCGTACGTCCGGGAGGCGTACGAGACGTCCAGGACGCCCTGGGCGAAGGCGATCTGCCTCTGCCGCTCCCGTTCGGCGCGCTCGCGTTCGAGCCGGTCGTCCTCGCCGAGGAGTTCGGCGGCCTCGTCGAGCAGGGGCACGTCGGAGACGGTCCAGTGCCGGGTGACCGGGCGGCGGACGGCGGCGGCGTCCTCGTCGGGGAGGTAGCCCTCGGGGGCGGCGAGGAAGTCGGCGACCAGGCGCTGCGGGGTGATCCGGGGCCACAGCCGGTCGATCGCGGACCAGACCTCGGGGTTGTCGGCGAGTTCGTCGCGGATCTGGGTGATGTCGCTGGGGTCGAGCAGGTTGGAGCCGTCGTAGGGGTCGGTGCCGATGCGTTCGGCGACCATGTCGGTGAGCGTGTTGAGGATGTGGCCCTCGAAGTGCTCCCGGGCCACGTTGTGCGGCAGTTTCGCGGCCCGGGTGCGTTCGCGGGCGACGTTCACCAGGCCGTCGTCGAGCATGAGGATCTCGCGGTCGTGCTCGATCGCGATCACCGGGTCGGGCAGCGCCTGCCGGTCGCGTACGACGTCGGCGAGGACGTCGGCCATCTCGGCGCGGCCCTTGACGGCGGCGGCCTCGGGGGTGTCCGTGCGGGTGGTCTTCACGCCGGGGTACAGCTCGCCGACGGTCGCGAGGAGCACGCCGGTCTCACCGAGGCTGGGCAGCACCTCGCCGATGTAGCCGAGGAACGCCGGGTTGGGGCCGACGATCAGGACGGCGCGGCGGGCCAGCAGCTCGCGGTGCTCGTAGAGGAGGTAGGCGGCGCGGTGCAGGGCGACGGCGGTCTTGCCGGTGCCGGGGCCGCCCTCGACGACCATCACCCCGCGGTGCGGGGCGCGGATGATGCGGTCCTGGTCGGCCTGGATGGTGCGCACGATGTCGCCCATGCGGCCGGTGCGCGCGGAGTTCAGCGCGGCGAGCAGTACGGCGTCGCCGGTGGGGTCCTCGTGGCCGGTGCGGGTCTCGTCGCCGAGGTCGAGGACCTCGTCGTGCAGGGCGGTGACCCGGCGGCCCTCGGTGGAGATGTGCCGACGGCGCCTGAGCCCCATCGTGGTGTGACCGGTGGCCAGGTAGAACGGGCGGGCGACGTCGGCGCGCCAGTCGATGAGGACGGGCGTGCGCTCGGGGTCGTCGGCGCGCAGGCCGATGCGGCCGATGTGGTGGGTGTCGCCGGAGGCGAGGTCGATGCGGCCGAAGCAGAGGGAGCCGTCCACGGCGTTCAGCGCGGCGAGCAGCCCGGAGCGCTCGGCGACCAGGATGTCCCGTTCCAGCCTGGCCTGCCGGGGGGTGTGGCCCTGGGCGAGCGCCTCCGTGACGGACACCTCGGCGTCGCCGCGCAGGACGTCCACGCGTGCGTACAGCCCGTCGATGAATTGCTGTTCCTGCCGCAATTCCTCGTCCGGAAATTCGGTGTTTGACAATTCCGCTCCCGCCCGGATATACTGTGCTCGTTGAACTTCACTGCGACTCCTTTGTTTCGAAGTCGCGAATCAATGAATATACGCAGAGAAAACCTCCGGGCGCAATTGCCCGGGGGTTTTCTCGTGCCGAGTACCAGGTCAGAGCGTCAGAGCACGTCCGCCAGCTCCTCGAGGAGCCGCCGCTTGGGCCTGGCCCCCACCATCGACCGCAGCGGCTCCCCGTCGCGGAACACCATGAAGGTCGGCATCGACAGCACCTTGTAGGCGTTGGTCGTGTCCGGATTGGCGTCCACGTTCAGCTGGACGACCTTCAGCCGACCGTCCTCCTCGGCCGCCAGCGCGCTCAGCACCGGCGCCATCTGCCGGCACGGCGGACACCAGTCGGCCGTGAACTCCACCAGCACCGGCAGCTCCGACCCGATCACCTCCGTGGCGAAGTCCGCGTCACTCACCTCGGGCACACCGCTCGCCTTGCTCACCGCAACTCCCCTCCTAGTTCGCACACCGGCTCCGGACCGCCCGGAACCGCAGCGTCGGCGGCCAGCCCGTCCCGCGCCCGCTCGGCGCGCGTCAGCTGCTGCCCGACCTTCGCCCGTACGGCCCGCAACTCGCCGATGAGCGCGTCCAGCTCCTCCAGCTTGCGCCGGTAGACCTGGAGCGAGGCGGGGCACGCGTCGCCCTCGGGGTGCCCGGCCCGCAGGCACTCCACGAAGGGCCGGGTCTCCTCCAGGTCGAACCCGAAGTCCTGGAGCGTGCGGATCTGCCGCAGCAGCTTCAGATCGCTCTCGTCGTAGGTCCGGTATCCGTTGCCGGTGCGCCGCGCGGACAGCAGTCCGCGTGACTCGTAGTACCGCAGCGTCCGCGTGGTGGTCCCGGCGCGTGCGGCCAGCTCGCCGATTCGCATGCGGACGAACGTAAGCCTTGACGTCGGCGTCAAGGCAAGGGCGCACAGGACGGAGGGAGTGAAGAGAACGGAGGGAACGCAAAAGCCGAGCGGCCGGACCCACGGGGGTGGGGACCGGCCGCTCGGCGGCGGTGGAGGCCCGGAGACGGGTGCCGGGCCTCCGGAGACCGGGCGGCTGAGCAACGGGGGAGTGTCCCAACCGCCCGGGGTCTGCGGGGTGGAGCGTCGGCCGTCAGGCCTTGGCCAGCTCCTTCTCGCCGCCCTTCTCGGGCAGCTCGGCGCGGGGCTCGTCGGCGTCGCCGCCGGTGCCGTGGTCGTCCAGCAGCGTCTTCTCGTCGAAGGGGGCGCGGCCGGCCAGGACCGCGTCCACCCGGTCCCGGTCGATCTCCTTGGTCCAGGTGCCGATCAGGACGGTGGCGACGGCGTTGCCCGCGAAGTTGGTGAGGGCGCGGGCCTCGCTCATGAAGCGGTCGATGCCGACGATGAGGCCGATGCCGTCCACCAGGGCCGGCTTGTGCGACTGGAGGCCACCGGCCAGCGTGGCCAGACCGGCGCCGGAGACACCGGCCGCGCCCTTGGAAGCCACCAGCAGGAAGAGCAGCAGCGGGATCTGCTCACCGATCGACATCGGCGTGCCCATGGCGTCGGCGATGAACAGCGAGGCCATGGTCATGTAGATCATGGTGCCGTCGAGGTTGAAGGAGTAACCGGTCGGGACGGTGATGCCGACCACCGGCTTGCTGACACCCAGGTGCTCCATCTTCGCGATGAGGCGCGGCAGCGCCGACTCCGAGGAGGAGGTGGAGAGGATCAGCAGGAACTCGCGGCCCAGGTACTTGAAGAGCGAGAAGACGTTCACCCCGGAGACGAGGCGCAGCATCGTGCCCAGCACCAGGAAGATGAACAGCACGCAGGTGACGTAGAAGCCGAGCATCAGCACGGCCAGGCTCTTGAGCGCGTCGATGCCGGCCGAGCCGGTGACCGCGGCGATGGCGCCGAAGGCACCGACCGGGGCGGCCCACATGATCATCGCCAGGACGCGGAAGACCAGTCGCTGGATGTGCTCGATGCCGCGCAGGACCGGCTGGCCGGCGTTGCCCATGGCCTGCAGCGCGAAGCCGCACAGCAGGGCGACCAGCAGCGTCTGGAGGACCTCGCCGGCGGTGAACGCGGAGACGATCGTGGTCGGGATGATGCCCATCAGGAAGTCGACGGTGCTCTTGGCCTCCGCGTCGACCTGCGCCTGGCCGGTCTCCTTGACGGCGTCGGTGACCGCGAGGCCCGTACCCGGGTCCAGGATGTTGCCGACGACCAGGCCGATGGCGAGCGCGACGACCGACATCACCGTGAAGTAGCCGAGCGCGATACCGCCGACCGCGCCGACCTTGGCGGCCTTCCGCACGGAGCCGATGCCCAGCACGATGGTGCAGAAGATGATCGGCGAGATCATCATCTTGATCAGGTTCACGAACCCGGTGCCGAGCGGCTTCAGCTCGGTCGCGAAGTCGGGCGCGATCAGACCGACGGCGATACCGAGGGCGACCGCGATGATCACCGCGATGTAGAGATAGTGCGTGCGGTCCCGCTTGGCCTTGGGTTCGGCAGGTGCCGTAGCGGCTGTGCTGGTCACGGCGGCCCTCCTTGACGACGTCGTCGGCATCACCGGCGTGCGGCTCACGTCCGGGGGATGGGTTTTCGGGGAATGCCGTGACTATGTCGTGCCCTGTGAGCGCGGTCACCCTTCCGTTCATTTAGTTCACCGTGGAGCCGGGAGGCAGACTGGCGGCATGCGCATCCCCCTCCCCCGGCCCCGCAGCCTCGCGGGCCAGCTCTTCGCCATGCAGGCCGTGCTCATCGCGGTCGTCGTGGCCGGGTACGCGCTGTTCACGTACGTCGGTGACCGCAGCCAGGCCGAGCAGGCGGCGGGCCGCCAGGCCACCGCGGTGGCCCGTTCGGTCGCCGACTCGCCCTCCGTGCGGGAGGCGATCCGCACCTCCGACCCGTCGTCGCGGCTCCAGCCGTACGCGCTGGCGGTGGTGCGGGACACCGACGTCGACTTCGTCACGATCATGGATCCGCGGGGCATCCGCTGGACCCACCCCGATCCCGACCAGATCGGCCTGGTCTTCCAGGGCCACACCGGCCCGGCGCTGGAGGGCCGCACCTTCACCGAGACCTACACCGGTACCCTCGGCCCGTCGGTCCGAGCGGTCACCCCGGTCCGGGACGGCGACCGGATCACCGGCCTGGTCAGCGCCGGCATAAGGGTCGAGGAGATCAGCCAGCGCGCCCGGGGACAGCTGACGGCGCTGCTCGCGGTCGCGGCCGGCGCCCTCGGACTCGGCGCCATCGGCACGTACGTCATCAACGCCCGGCTGCGCCGCCACACCCACGGCATGAACGCGACCGAGCTCAGCCACATGCACGACTACCATCAGGCCGCGCTGCACGCCGTGCGCGAGGGGCTGCTGATGCTGGACTGGCAGTACAGGGTCGCGCTGATCAACGACGGCGGCCGGGAGCTGCTGGGTGTGGACCAGGAGGAGGACGTGGTGGGCAGGCCGGTGGCGGAGCTGGGTCTTCCGGCACCGCTGACGGGCGCGCTGCTCGCCTCGGAGCCCCGGGTGGACGAGGTGCACCTGACGGCGGACCGGGTGCTGGTGGTGAACACCTCACCGGTCACCGGCGGCCAGCGGCGCGGCTCGGTGGTGACCCTGCGGGACGTCACCGAGCTCCAGTCGCTGATGGGCGAGCTGGACTCCGAACGGGGCTTCACCCAGGCGCTCAGGTCGCAGGCGCACGAGGCGGCGAACCGGCTGCACACCGTCGTCTCGCTGATCGAGCTGGGCCGGGCGGAGGAGGCGGTGGACTTCGCCACCGCCGAGCTGGAACTGGCGCAGGCGCTCACCGACCAGGTGGTGGCGGCAGTGAGCGAGCCGGTCCTCGCGGCGCTGCTCCTCGGCAAGACCGCCCAGGCCAACGAGCGGGGCGTGGAACTGGTGGTGTCGGACGACAGCCGCCTGGACGACGGCCTGCTCCCGGACACCCTGCCCGCCCGGGACCTGGTCACCATCCTCGGCAACCTGATCGACAACGCCGTGGACGCGGCACAGGGCGGGCTGCACCCGCGGGTGACGGTGACGGCACTGACGGAAGAGGACGGGGACGAGGGCGGCTCGGAGCTGATCCTGCGGGTCTCCGACACCGGCCCCGGCGTCGACCCGGACCACGCAGAGGCGGTCTTCCAGCGGGGCTTCACGACCAAGCCGTCCGGTCCGGGCGGGCGGGGGCTGGGCCTGGCGCTCGTACGGCAGGCGGCGGGCCGGCACGGCGGGGTGCTGTCGGTGACCTCCGCGGAGGAGGGCGGCGCGGTATTCGAGGCGCGGCTGCCGCTGAGGGACGCCGCCGTCGCGCAGGGTCCGGGAGGCGCCGTATGACCGGGACGACCGGGGAACCCATCAGAGTGCTGGTGGTCGAGGACGACCCGGTGGCCGCCGACGCCCACGTGATGTACGTCGGCCGGGTGCCCGGCTTCGTCGCCGTCGGCAAGGCGCACACCGGCGCGGAGGCGCGGCGGGCCCTGGACCGCACCCCCGTCGACCTGCTCCTCCTCGACCTGCACCTGCCCGACGTGCACGGACTCCAGCTGGCCCGTTCGCTGCGGGCGGCGGGGCATCACGCCGACGTGATCGCGGTGACGTCGGCGCGGGACCTGGCGGTCGTGCGGGAGGGGGTGTCGCTCGGGGTCGTGCAGTACGTGCTGAAGCCGTTCACGTTCGCGACCCTGCGGGACCGGCTGGTGCGCTACGCCGAGTTCCGCGCGTCCGTGGGCGAGGCCAGCGGCCAGGACGAGGTGGACAGGGCGCTGGCGGCGCTGCGCGCGCCGGGCCCGGCCGCGCTGCCGAAGGGGCTGAGCGGACCGACGCTGGAGCGGGTGACGGGGGCACTGCGGGAGGTGGAGGACGGGCTGACCGCGGCGGGGGTCGCCGAGGCGGTGGGGATCTCCCGGATCACGGCCCGGCGGTATCTGGAGCACCTGGTGGAGGCGGGGAGGGCCGGGCGGGCTCCGGTTTACGGGCAGGTGGGGAGGCCGGAGTTGGTTTATCGGTGGGTTCGGGGGGTGGGGAAGGGGGGTTAGGGGGAAGGGGTGTCCAGTTCGGCGGCGTGGGTACGGGCCTGGGCGGCTTCGGTGGGGGCGTTGGCGCGGGTGAAGGCGTCGGCGGACTGGAGGTAGGCGGCGCGGGCCTCGGCGGGACGGTGGGCGGCCTTATGGGCGAGGGCCAGGTTGTGGAGGGTCTGCCCCTCGCCGTGCCAGTCCTCAAGCCCCCGACGGAGCTCCAGGGACCTGTCGTACGCCTCGATCGCCTCCTCCGCTCTGCCCGCCTCTCCCATGGTGACGCCGAGGTTGTTCCACGCGACGGCCTCGCCGTGGCGGTGCCCGGCGGCCCGGTACAGGCCGCGGGCCTGGTTGTGGGCGTCGATCGCCTCCCCTTCCCGGCCCGCCTCCTTCAGGGCGACGCCGAGGTTGTTCCACGCGTCGGCCTCTCGGCGGCGGTCCCCGACAGCATGGAACAGCTCACGGGCCCGGGTGAGGGCGTCGATCGCCTCCCCCGCCCGGCCTTCCTTCCGCAGGGCGACACCGAGGTTGTTCCACGCGACGGCCTCGTCGTGGCGGTCCCCGATGGCCTGGTACAGGCCGCGGGCCCGGGTGAGGGCGTCGATCGCCTCCCCCGCCCTCCCCGCCTCCCTCAGGGCGATGCCGAGGTGGTCCCACGCAATGGCCTCGCCCAGCCGGTCCCCGGCAAGCCGCGCGGCCCCCCGCGCAACTTCCGCGACGGCGATCCAGTCATCAAAATGCCGCCGCCAGGCCAGGTACTCGGCCAGACACTGGGCCAGCCCCACTGCCGCGCCCGCGAATCGCTCCTCCCGTCCCCACCCCACCGCCGCCACCAGACCCGCCCGCTCACCGTCCAGCCACGCCAACGCCTGCCTCCGGTCCCCGAACCGCTCCGGCTCCACCATCCCCGGCAACCACCGCAACCGGCCGTCAGCCGCATACGCCCACCGCACGTAGAACCCCAGCACCCGCTCCCGCGCCGCCTCCCCCTCCTCCCGCGACCCCGCGTCCCCCGCCACCACACCAGCCCCGAACACCCGCACCAAGTCGTGCAACCGCCACCATCCGCGCTCGCTCCCCCTCTCCACGAGGTGTGCACGGGCCAGGGCCTTCAGGGCCCGCACCGGAGGCTCCTCGGCACCGGCCAGCGCGGCGACGACCTCGTCACTCACCTCGGGCCCCGGCGCGAGGGCGAGCAGGCGCAGCAGCCGCGCCTGCTCGGGCGGCAGCCGGCGGTAGGAGAGTTCGAAGGCGGCGCGGACGCTGCGCTCGCCGTCGTCGAGGTGGTCGAGCCGGTCGCGGGACTCGGTCAGTTCCGCCACGAGTTCGGTCACCGGCTTACCGGGGTCCTCCGCCAGCAGGGCGGCCGCGATCTGCAGGGCCAGCGGAAGGTGCCCGCAGAGGCCGGCGAGTCGCTCGGCCGTGTCGGGGTCGTCGGCCACCCGGCTGTCGTACGGGTCGGCGATCCGCAGGGCAAGATCAAAAAGTTCGTACGCCTCCCTCGGGCCGAGCTGGTCCAGGGGAACGAGCCGCGCACCCAATTGGGGCAGTCGGTCGCGTGACGTGACCAGGACATGGTGCCGGGAATCGCCCGGCAGAAGAGGCCGTACCTGATCCGGTGAGGAGGCGTTGTCGGCCAGGACCAGCACCGCGCCGCGCTCGTCGGCTCGGGCGGCCAGCGTCGAGCGGTAGAGCGCCGCCCGCTCGTCCGTCGTCACGGGGATGTGTTCCGGCGGGGTACCGAGGGCGCGCAGCAGGGCTTGGAGGGCCCGGTCGGCGGTGACGGGCTCCCGGTCGTAGCCGTGCAGGTCGATGAAGAGGACCCCGCCGGGGAACCAGCCCCGCTCACGGGCCAGGTGCGCGGTCTCGACGGCGAGCGCGGTCTTGCCGATGCCGCCGAGACCGGACACGGCGGCCACGAGGGTCGCCGCCGACTGTGTACCGACCGGGTCCAGCTCGCGCAGTAGGTCCTCCGTCTCGCGCTCCCGGCCCGTGAACCCGCCGGGCCTCGGCGGCAGGCCGGCCATCGCCTCCGGGACGACGGCCCCGCCCTGCTGGATCACGACCTGCACGCCGGCCACCTCGCGCAGGAAGACCCCACCCCGGAAGTCGGAGTGATCGCCGTCGTACCAGGACATCCCACTCCCCGGCGCGGACCGCTCCATGGCCCGCGCGACGGCACCGGCGACGCCCTGCGGATCGGCGGCGAGCAGGTCGGCCACCGCCTCGCCCCACTCCCGTACGGCCTCCCGCCACGCCGGGTCCTGTGCCGCCTCGGCGATCTCCCGGACGGGTGCGCCGGCGTCGAGCCCCACCGCCCGCGCCAACTCCTCCACCGCCCGGCGTCCGCCGTCCCCACCCGCGCCCTCGGCCAGGGCCGCCAGTAGCGCCGCTTGCATGCCCCGCACTCGCCCCCGCCAACGACTCATGACCGTACGTCAAAGGTACTGCGCGGGGCGGACCTTCATGCCGTCCTCGCGTACCACACGACCTGCGAGCCGAGCCCCGCCACGGCGAGCGCCTCCAGCACCGACAGCGTGACCAGCAGCCCGCCGCCGTCACCGTTCGCCCAGAACACGACCAGGGCGGCCAGCGGCACCGCGCAGAACGCCGTCAGGTCGATCACGGTCTGGATCGTCTTGCGGGACCGGCGCCGGGTGTCGCTCCGGTGGTACGCCTCCCACCCGAACGTCGTGAAGCCGCCCCCGTGCGCCGCGAGGGCGGCCAGCCGGGGTCCCAGGTCGTCCCGGACGTAGCGGCCGATCGCCGAGATCTTCTCGTCGTTGACGAGGTAGGTCCAGCCGAGGACGAGGCACACCGGCGGCAGCGCCAGGAGCATCGAGGGCTGCTTCGCCTGGGCCGCGGCGGCGATGACGGCGGCCACGACGGCCAGCGTCACGTAGAGGAGGTTGTCCCGGAACCCGATCCTCGCCTTCTGCTCGTCCTTCACGGTCTGGTACTCGGCGAGCAGCAACTGCCCGACGGTGAGGTCCTGTTCCGGCACTCGATCCCCCTTCTCCCAGCTATAACTTATGACCATGCAGGAGACCCGGCCCACTGTTCTGGTCCTGACCGCACTCCCTCTCGAATACGCCGCCGTCCGCGCGCACGTCGAGGAGCGGGAGGAGTTGGTGCACCGTGACGGGACCCGAGTCGAGAAGGGCCGGCTACCCGGCACTTCCTGGTACGTCGCCCTCGCCGAGCTGGGCATGGGCGCCGAGCGGGCCGCCGCCCTCACCACCCAGCTCGTCAACTGGCTGCGCCCCGAGGCCGTGTTCTTCGTCAGTGTCGCCGGCAGCCTGAAGGACGACGTCGAGATCGGTGACGTCGTCGTGGGCACCCAGGTGTACGAGATCCACGGTGGCAAGCAGACGCCGGAGGGTTTCCTGGTCCGGCCGAAGGCCCTGCCGGGCTCGCTCGCGCTCGAACAGGCGGCCCGTTCCGCCGTGCGGGACATGCCCGACGTACGGGCGCACTTCCTGCCGATCGCCACGGGCGACGTCGTTCTGGCGGACGCCGGGTCCGAGATCACCCGGTTCCTCCGCAGGAGCTACAACGACGCGGGCGCGATCGAGATGGAGGGCTCCGGAGCACTTCTGGCGGCCCACCTGAACAGCCAGTTGAACGCCCTGGTGATCCGGGGCATCAGCGACCGGGCCGACGCCGAGAAGCACAGGGCCGACGCCGCAGGTTCGCAGAAGCGTGCCGCCGAGCAGGCGGCTGCGGTGACGGTGGCGGTGCTGCACAAGCACCGGCCCCGCGAGGGCTCCTCCGACTCCGAGGAGAGCCCCCATCGGCACGGGGACGGCGGAGCGACGTACGGCGGAGACCACATCGACTTCCGGGGCGGCACCTTCCACGGCCCCGTCACCGGCAAACAGAGCGGAGGGCAGCGCTAAGGGAACCGTCCACGGCCTTGTCTCACGAGCGGACGCCGCGCTCACGCCCTGTCCTCCCTGCCCCGTGCTCAGCCCGGGTCAGGCTCCGGTGTGGCGAGGCAGGCCGGTGGAGGTAGGGATGTGTTGTGGGGGCCGTGGGTGATGGCCTGGACGATGTAGGCCGCGAAGCGGCGGGATGCGGCTGGGCGGGCGGTGGGGGAGGCCGTCTGCAGGCCCTTGTTGGCCAGGAGCATGAGGATGAGGTCGTCCGGTACGAAGTCGGGGCGCAGCCGTCCCGTGCGCTTCGCGCGGCCGGCCAGGTCGGCGATCGCCTTGAGCATGTGGCCGTGGCCGACGGCCGCCGTGAAGGCGCGGGGGTAGGCCGACAGAAACGCCTCGGTGAAGCCCCGGTCCTGTGCGTGCAGTACGCAGATGCGCTCGATGACCTGGCACAGCCCGCGCCAGGGGTCGGGATCCGCGCAGGCCTCGTCGATGATGTCCCGGCATGCCCGCAACTGGTCCTCGAAGGCGGCGGTGACCAGTGCCTCCTTCGTTGGGAAGTGCCGGTACAGCGTGGCCGGTCCGACGCCGGCGCGGCGCGCGACCTCCCGCATCGGGACGGTGAGGCCCTCCACCGAGAACAGCGCCCTGGCGGCGTCGAGGAGCCGGTCGCGGTTGTCGCGGGCGTCGGCCCTCAGGGTGTGAGTCACTTTCCGGGTCATGCTCTCGCTTTAGGAGAAACGGACGGGGGCGTCCGTTAGCGTCCGGAACGGAACCCACCTGGAGGAGAACACTGTGAAGGCCGTGAAGATTCGCGCGTACGGCGCCCCGGAAGGACTGACCGTCGTCGACCTGCCGACTCCCTCCCCGGCCGAGGGGGAGGTACTGATCGACGTCGAGGCGGTGGGGGTCGCCGGCGCGGATGTGGTGATCCGCAGGGGGGACCTGGCCGCCTACGGCTTCGAGCCGGGGTTCGTCCCGGGCAGCGAGGTCGCGGGCACGATCACGGCCGTGGGCAAGGGCGTCGACACGTCCTGGACCGGCCGGCGGGTGTGGGCCTTCACCGGTATGGGAGGCGGCTACGTCGAGCAGGCGTGCGTGCCGCTCGACCAGGTCCTGTCCCTGCCCCAGGGCCTGGAGCCAGCCGACGCGGTCACCCTCGGAAGCTCCGGGGCGGTGGCCCACTTCGCCCTGGAGCACGCCCGTTTCACGCCCGGCGAGGCGGTCCTGGTACGCGGGGCGGCGGGCAGCATCGGTGTCCTCGCCGTGCAGTTGGCGGCCCGTACGGGCGCCTCCGCGGTGGCCGTGACCACCTCGTCGGCCGAACGCGGAGAACGCCTGCGCCGGCTGGGTGCGACGCACGTGCTGGACCGTTCCGGGCGCGGCGGCCCCGACGCCCCGGAGGGCTACGACGTCATCCTCGACGTCGTGGGCGGCGACGGGCTGCCGGAACTGTTCGACCGGCTCCGCCCGAACGGGCGCCTGGTGACCGTCGGCGCGGTCGGGGGTCCACCGCCCGCGGACTTCGGGATGACGCTGATGGCGCAGTTCCAGCGGTCGCTGTCGTTCGCCACCTTCAGCGCCGCCACGGTTCCCGCGGCGGATCTGCGGGCCGTGCGCGAGGACCAGTTCGCGGCCGCGGCACGGGGCGAACTCGTCACGGTGACGCACGACGTTCTCCCGCTGGACCAGGCGGTCGTGGCGCACCGGAGGATGGACGCCGGTGAGGTCTTCGGCCGGATCGTGCTCACGCCCTGACCCTTCCCGCCCGCCTTCACCCGCCCGAAACGGAAAGGACGCCCCATGTCCGCACCGGCACCCCCCGGCCCCGGCACCACCCTGCGCGTCGACGTGTGGATGGACTTCTGCTGTCCCGCCTGCTACCTGGCCGAGCCACGGCTGGACAAAGCCGTGGCGGCCGAGGGCGGAGCCGCGAGGATCACCGTGGTGCGTCACTCCTTCGAGCTGCTGCCCGACGTCGACGACACACGCGTCGACTCCTTCGGGTACGTGCTGCACAAGTACGGCGGTGACCAGGCCGCGGCCGAGCGGCACGAGCGGGGCATGGCCCGCCTCGCGGGCGACCAGGGCCAGGAGTACCGGCTGCACCGTCCGAGCTCCAACGGCTTCCACGCGCACCGCTTCCTGCACCTGGCCCAGGCGCACGGTCAGGGCGACGCCTTCTTCGTCCGCCTGCAGCGCGACCTGTTCACCGAGGCGGTCGACATCTACGACACCGCCTACCTGGTGGAGACCGCCACCCGGCTCGGTGTTCCGGCCGAGGAGGCCGAGGCGACGGCGAGGACGGACGCCTACGCCGACGCCGTGCGCGCCGACCGGCGCACCGCTCTCCAGGCAGGCGTCACCGGCGTCCCCTTCACCGTGTTCGACCACCGGCTCGCCATCCCCGGCGTCGCGACCGCCGACGCCTACCGTGACGCCCTCCGTGCGGTCCGACAGGACAAGGAGCAGACCGTATGAGCACCGACTCCCAGCCCTTCACGATCCTCGACGTCCCCACCGACGCCTTCTGCGATCCCGGCACAGGGGTCTGTGCCGTACCGCTGCCTGCGATGCCGCCATCGGCCGGGGAGGCGGACCCGTCGAAGCACGGCGAAGGGAGCCAGGACGGCCGGGAGCCCGTCTGACCTCTCCTGTCGGCCGCCCGGCGGCGGATCATCGAGGCCGACGAGCGCGAGTTCGGGCCGGTCGGCGATGAGGCGGGTGGAATCCGAGTGGTGAGCAAACGCCTCAAGGACAGGGTGCAGGCCGGAGGCACTCTCGTGCTGGACGCCCAGGGCCTGTCCCTGTATGTCGACGGTGACGACGGGATGCGGGCCCGGATCGAGTCCGCCGGGCGGAACGGTCGCAGGGTGACGCTGTCCGCTCTCACGCCGCTCGAGGTGCGGCGCTCGGGGCAGCAGGGCGAGCGCCTCGCGTTCCTGCTGTCCCGGCTGGGCACCAGGGCCGTCGACGACAGCGTCCTCCAGGCGGCCGGCCGACTGCTGGACGCGACCGGCCTGGACGGTCACGAATGTCTGGTAGACGCCGTCGTCGTGGCCACCGCGGCACTGTGCACACCGCCCGTCCGCCTTGCGACGTCCGACAGATCACACATACCGAAGCTGTGTGCCGCCGCCCTGGACCTGCCGGGACAGCCCTCGATCGGCGTCATCACCGTGTGAGTGAGCGCAGATGGCCCCACCGCTCGACGGTTCGGGGCCACCCCTCGGGCAGTACTGCCTAGAAGACCGACTCCGCCTCGTCCATCCGGTCCTTCGGGACCGTCTTCAGTTCGGTGACCGCCTCCGCCAGCGGCACCATCACGATGTCGGTCCCCCGCAGGGACGTCATCTTGCCGAAGTCGCCCCGGTGCGCCGCCTCCACCGCGTGCCAGCCGAAGCGGGTGGCGAGGACGCGGTCGTACGCCGTCGGGGTGCCGCCGCGCTGGACGTGGCCGAGGATGACCGGCTTGGACTCCTTGCCGAGCCGCCGCTCCAGCTCGTACGCCAGGGCCGTGCCGATGCCCTGGAAGCGCTCGTGGCCGAACTTGTCGATCTCGCCCTTGCCGTAGTCCATGGTGCCGTCGGCCGGGTGCGCGCCCTCGGCGACGCAGATCACCGCGAACTTCTTGCCGCGGGCGAAGCGTTCCTCCACCATCTTGACCAGCTGGGCCGGGTCGAAGGGGCGCTCCGGCAGGCAGATGCCATGGGCGCCGGCGGCCATGCCGGACTCCAGGGCGATCCAGCCCGCGTGCCGGCCCATGACCTCGACGACCATCACGCGCTGGTGGGATTCGGCGGTGGTCTTGAGGCGGTCCATCGCCTCCGTGGCGACGCCGACCGCCGTGTCGAAGCCGAAGGTGCGGTCCGTGGACGAGATGTCGTTGTCGATCGTCTTCGGGACGCCGACCACCGGCAGGCCCGCGTCGGACAGCATGTGCGCCGCGGTGAGCGTGCCCTCGCCGCCGATCGGGATCAGCGCGTCGATGCCGAAGTCGCGGATCATGTCCGAGGCGTTCTCGCAGGCCTCGCGGAGCCGGTCGCGCTCCAGCCGGGAGGAGCCCAGTATGGTGCCGCCGCGGGCCAGGATGCCGCTGACCGCGTCGAGGTCGAGCGTGCGGTAGCGGCCGTCGAGCAGGCCCGAGTAGCCGTCCTCGAAGCCGATGACCTCGTCGCCGTAGTTGTCGACCGCCCGGTGTACGACCGACCGGATCACTGCGTTCAATCCAGGGCAGTCGCCGCCTGCGGTGAGCACTCCTATACGCATCGTGCTGTGTCTCCTGGTCGCTGTCGATACCGGTGAGCCAGTCCCGATTGTTTCACGTCCCCCGGGGCGCCGCCGACGCCGTACGGGTGGGCGGCCTAGCCAGTGTCGGAGGTATTGTCAAGAGGGGTCCGCTCACCTGGGTGGGCGATTTTTGTGGCCCCGCCGAAGACCCTTGCGGCCCTCGACGAAACGGAGAGCGCGCGTGACCCGCAGCGTGTACGTGACCGGTATCGACCGCGGCGACGGCCGTCAGGTCGTCGAACTCGGGGTCATGGAGCTCCTGACCAGGCAGGTCGACCGGGTGGGCGTCTTCCGTCCCCTGGTGCACGACGGGCCCGACCGCCTCTTCGAACTGCTGCGCGCCCGGTACCGGCTCTCCCAGGACCCGTCGACCGTCTACGGCCTCGACTACCACGAGGCGTCCGCCCTCCAGGCCGAGCAGGGCACGGACGAGCTGGTGTCCACCCTCGTCGACCGGTTCCACCGGGTCGCCCGCGACTACGACGTGGTCCTCGTCCTCGGCACCGACTACGCCGACACCCAGTTCCCGGACGAGCTCAGCCTGAACGCCCGGCTCGCCAACGAGTTCGGCGCCTCCGTGATCCCGGTCGTCGGCGGCCGCAAGCAGACCGCCGAGTCGGTGCGCGCCGAGACCACCAACGCCTACCGCGCCTACGACACGCTGGGCTGCGACGTGCTCGCCGTGGTGGTCAACCGGGTCGACCGCGAGGACCGGGACGAGATCGCCGAGCGGCTCGCCACCCGGCTGCCGGTGCCCTGCTACGTGCTGCCGGACGAGCCGGCGCTGTCCGCCCCGACCGTCTCCCAGATCGCCCACACCCTCGGCGCGAAGGTGGTGCTCGGCGACGACTCCGGGCTCGCCCGCGACGCCCTGGACTTCGTGTTCGGCGGTGCGATGCTGCCGAACTTCCTCGCCGCCCTGACCCCGGGCTGCCTCGTCGTCACGCCGGGCGACCGCGCCGACCTGGTCGTCGGTTCGCTGGCCGCGCACAGCGCCGGCACCCCGCCGATCGCCGGGGTGCTGCTCACCCTGGACGAGGTCCCGGCCGAGCGCATCCTCACCCTCGCCGACCGGCTCGCCCCCGGCACGCCGGTGCTGTCGGTGCCGGGCACCAGCTTCCCCACCGCCGAGCAGCTGTTCTCCCTGGAGGGCAAGCTGAACGCGGCCACCCCGCGCAAGGCGGAGCGGGCGCTCGGCCTGTTCGAGCGGTACGCCGACACGGCGGACCTCACCAAGCGGGTCTCCGCGCCCAGCAGCGACCGCGTCACCCCGATGATGTTCGAGCACAAGCTGCTGGAGCAGGCCCGCTCGGACCTGCGCCGGGTCGTGCTCCCCGAGGGCGTGGAGGAGCGGGTGCTGCACGCGGCCGAGGTGCTGCTGCGCCGGGGCGTGTGCGAGCTGACCCTGCTCGGTGACGTCGACCAGATCCGCAAGAAGGCCGCCGACCTGGGCGTCGACCTCGGTGACACCCAGCTGATCGACCCCGCCACCTCCGAGCTGCGCGACTCCTTCGCCGAGAAGTACGCGGCCCTGCGCGCCCACCGGGGCGTCACCGTGGAGCTGGCCTACGACGTCGTCTCGGACGTGAACTACTTCGGCACGCTGATGGTGCAGGAGGGCCTCGCCGACGGCATGGTGTCCGGCTCGGTGCACTCCACGGCGGCGACGATCCGGCCGGCCTTCGAGATCATCAAGACCAAGCCGGACGCCTCGATCGTGTCGTCCGTCTTCTTCATGTGCCTGGCCGACAAGGTGCTGGTCTACGGCGACTGCGCGGTCAACCCCGACCCGGACGCCGAGCAGCTCGCCGACATCGCCGTGCAGTCGGCGGTCACGGCCGCACGGTTCGGGGTGGAGCCGCGGATCGCGATGCTGTCGTACTCGACGGGCACGTCCGGCTCCGGCGCCGACGTCGACAAGGTGCGTGCCGCCACCGAGCTGGTGCGCTCGCGCCGGCCCGATCTGCGGATCGAGGGGCCGATCCAGTACGACGCGGCCGTGGAGCCGTCGGTCGCGGCGACCAAGCTGCCGGGCTCGGAGGTGGCCGGGCAGGCGACGGTGCTGGTCTTCCCCGACCTGAACACCGGCAACAACACCTACAAGGCCGTGCAGCGCTCGGCCGGCGCCATCGCCGTCGGGCCGGTGCTCCAGGGTCTGCGCAAGCCGGTCAACGACCTGTCCCGGGGCGCCCTGGTCCAGGACATCGTCAACACCGTCGCCATCACGGCGATCCAGGCCCAGTCCTCCGCCCAGTCCCCGACCGAGAAGGCGGCCGCCCAGTGAGCCCGTCCCGCGTCCTCGTCCTCAACTCCGGCTCCTCGTCGGTGAAGTACCAGCTGCTGGACATGCGCGACAGCAGCCGGCTGGCCTCCGGGCTGGTCGAGCGGATCGGTGAGCGGACCTCCCTCGTCCGGCACATCCCGCTCGCGTCGGGCGGCGGGACCCGGGAGCGGACCGGAGCGGTCGCCGACCACGACGCCGCCCTGAAGGCGATGGCCGAGGAGCTGGCCGCCGACGGTCTCGGCCTCGACTCCCCCGAGCTGGCCGCGATCGGCCACCGGGTGGTGCACGGCGGGAAGCGCTTCACCGAGCCGACGGTGATCGACGACCGGGTGCTGGCGGAGATCGAGCGGCTGATCCCGGTGGCGCCGCTGCACAACCCGGCCAACCTGACCGGCATCCGCACCGCCACGGCGCTGCGCCCGGACCTGCCGCAGGTCGCCGTCTTCGACACCGCCTTCCACACCACGATGCCGGAGTCGGCGGCCCGCTACGCGATCGACGTCGAGACCGCCGACGCGCACCGCGTCCGCCGCTACGGCTTCCACGGCACCTCGCACGCGTACGTCTCCCGGGAGACCGCGAAGCTGCTGGGCAGGGCGCCCGAGGAGGTGAACGTCATCGTGCTGCACCTGGGCAACGGGGCGTCCGCCTCGGCCGTGCGGGGCGGTCGTTGCGTGGACACCTCCATGGGGCTGACGCCCTTGGAGGGGCTCGTGATGGGTACGCGGTCCGGAGACATGGACCCGGCCGTCATCTTCCATTTGATGCGTGTTGGCGGAATGTCCGCCGACGAGATCGACACTCTTCTCAACAAGAAGAGCGGTCTGGTCGGACTGTGCGGTGACAACGACATGAGGGAGATCCGGCGCCGGATCGACGAGGGCGACGAACAGGCGAAGCTGGCGTTCGACATCTACATTCACCGTCTGAAGAAGTACATCGGTGCCTATTACGCCGTTCTCGGACGGGTGGACGCGGTGGCCTTCACCGCCGGGGTCGGCGAGAACGCCGCCCCGGTGCGGGAGGCGGCCGTGGCGGGCCTGGAGGGACTGGGCCTGGCGGTGGACGACGGGCGCAACGCCGTGCGCGGCGGCGGGCCGCGGCTGATCTCGCCCGAGGGCGCGCGGGTCGCGGTCGCGGTGGTACCGACGGACGAGGAAATGGAGATCGCTCAGCAGACATACGCACTGGTCGGAAAGAACAACTGAGCAGGGACTTCCTCATATGTACTTTCCGTCAGACGGAATATTCCGCTGCGAAACAAACCGATAGGATCGCCCCATGCGCCGTTCGAAAATCGTCTGTACTCTCGGCCCCGCGGTCGACTCCCACGAGCAGCTCGTCGCTCTGATCGAAGCCGGCATGAACGTGGCCCGCTTCAACTTCAGCCACGGCTCGCACGCCGAGCACCAGGGCCGGTACGACCGGGTCCGTGCCGCCGCCAAGGAGACGGGCAGGGCCATCGGCGTCCTCGCCGACCTCCAGGGCCCGAAGATCCGCCTGGAGACCTTCGCCGAGGGTCCCGTCGAGCTGGTGCGCGGTGACGAGTTCACCATCACCACCGAGGACGTCCCGGGCGACAAGACGATCTGCGGGACGACCTACAAGGGCCTGCCGGGCGACGTCTCCCGCGGCGACCAGATCCTCATCAACGACGGCAACGTCGAGCTGAAGGTCCTGGACGTCGACGGCCCCCGGGTGAAGTCGATCGTCATCGAGGGCGGCGTCATCTCCGACCACAAGGGCATCAACCTGCCCGGTGCGGCCGTGAACGTGCCCGCGCTGTCCGAGAAGGACATCGAGGACCTGCGCTTCGCCCTGCGGATGGGCTGCGACCTGGTCGCGCTCTCCTTCGTCCGGGACGCCAAGGACGTCGCCGACGTCCACCGCGTGATGGACGAGGAGGGGCGCCGCGTCCCCGTCATCGCCAAGGTGGAGAAGCCGCAGGCGGTGGAGAACATGGAGGACGTCGTGGCGGCGTTCGACGCCGTCATGGTCGCCCGCGGCGACCTGGCCGTCGAGTACCCGCTCGAGAAGGTCCCCATGGTGCAGAAGCGCCTGATCGAGCTGTGCCGGCGCAACGCCAAGCCGGTGATCGTGGCGACCCAGATGATGGAGTCGATGATCACCAACTCCCGGCCGACCCGCGCCGAGGCCTCCGACGTGGCCAACGCGATCCTGGACGGCGCCGACGCGGTCATGCTGTCGGCCGAGTCGAGCGTGGGCGCGTACCCGATCGAGACCGTGCGGACGATGTCGAAGATCGTCCAGGCGGCCGAGCAGGAGCTGCTCTCCAAGGGCCTGCAGCCGCTGGTGCCGGGCAAGAAGCCGCGCACCCAGGGCGGTTCGGTGGCCCGCGCCGCCTGCGAGATCGCCGACTTCCTCGGCGGCAAGGGCCTGGTGGCCTTCACCCAGTCCGGCGACACGGCCCGGCGGCTGTGCCGCTACCGCGCCGCCCAGCCGATCCTGGCGTTCACCACGGACGAGTCGACCCGCAACCAGCTGGCGCTCAGCTGGGGCGTGGAGCCGTACGTCGCGCCGTTCGTGAACAGCACCGACGAGATGGTCGAGCTGGTGGAGCAGGAGCTGCTCAAGCTGAACCGCTTCAGCGAGGGCGACATCGTGATCATCACGGCCGGCTCGCCCCCCGGTGTCCCCGGCACCACCAACATGGTCCGCGTCCACCACCTGGGCGAGGCGACCGGCTGACCGTGAGAGGTCCGTACGGCACCGAGGGCGCCCCCCGTGGTCTCACACAGGGGGCGCCCTCGGTGTGTTGCGGCTCCCGGAAGGGTCCTGGCGGCGTTCAGCCGGTGGTGACGTACTGCTGCAGTCCGGGCACGTGCAGGGTGCCGCCGAACTGGCCGGCCTGCTTCACCGTCACCTTGGTGAAGTAGATCAGCGGGATGTTGAGCGGCGGCGGGTGCTCCGGGTCGAACGTGACCGGGATCAGGCCGAGCAGGTTGCCGGAGATGCTCTCGGTGTACATCACGGTGTCGCCGTCGCGGATGGTGGACGTCGACCCCTCGGCCGCCTGCACGTGGTGGGTCGCGCCGGACTGCTTGTCCTCGACCGTCTGGTGCAGGTCGCCGATGTCGGTGCCGTCGGAGATGACGTACTTCAGCACCTTCTTGGTGGCGCCGCCGGCGGTCCGCACCTGGACGATGCCCTTGTAGTCGGCGCCCTTCAGCAGCAGGGAGCTGGCGTTGAGGGTCCAGGGTTCGTCGGGCAGCAGGAGCTCGTTGTCGACGCCGCCCTCGGCGTCGGTGGCGACCGGGCAGTCCTCGGGGTCGACCGTGGCCGACGCGGAGGGGCTCGGCGAGGCGGTGGCCCCGGGGGTCGCGGTGCCGTCCCCGGCGTCCTCCTCGACCGTCTCCTCGACCGTCTCCTCTGCTTCCCCGGCGGCGTCCGACGCCTTGTCGGTGGTGTCCTTCGCGGTGTCCTTCGCCGTGTCGGTGACCTTCTCGGTGGTCTCCTCGACGGTTTCGGCCGCGTCGTCCGCCGTCTCCCCGGCCGCGTCCTCCGTGGCGGAGGCGGACGGGGTGGGGCTCGCCTCGGCCTCCTTGTCCTTCGGGGTGAAGACGTCCTTGAGGGCGTCCCCGAGGTCCTCCAGGACGTTGCGGTCGGTCTCCGAGGGCTCCGACTCGGGCTCGGCCGTGTCCTCGGCGGCGGGGGCGGAAGGCGCGGGCGCCGGCTCGTCCTCGTCGTCGGAACCTGAATCCGACGAAGAGGACGACGAGGACGTGTCCTGGTCCGTGCCCCGGTCCGCCTCCGGGGCCTGCTGCTCGGGGGCCTCCGCCGAGGGCTCCTCGTCCGTGGCCCCGCTCTCACCCGCCGACGCGGACGGCGTGGGCGACGCGGAGGCGTCGTCCTTCTCGGCGCCCTCGACGACCTCCAGGCAGGCCTGGTACTCGTCGACGGTCAGGCTGTTCGCCGTCGGCTTCCCGTCGTTGCCGTCGGCGAGGGCCAGCGTCGGCGTGAACCCCATCCCCATGAGGACCGCCGTGGGCATCGCCGCCAGGGCTATCGCCTTGCCGCTCGGCACGTGGAATCTGGTGAACAGCGGCTTCTTCGGGGCCGCGTGACGCGGCCCGCGCACCTGCTCAGCCGACACGGTGCCCCCCTGCGGCCCGGACGCCGTCCGCCTCGCCGTCTTCCCCCTTCTCGTAGGGAGCGGCCGGGAACCGCGGTGCCACGGCGGGGTCCTGGGGCGCGCCGTCCGGCGCCGCCTCACCCGTGGGCGCGTCGGCGTCGTCGTGCTCCCCCGCCGCCTCGACCGGCGGCTCGCCCGGCGCCCAGGAGAGGGCGAGCGCACCGCCGACCAGCGCGAGCAGGAAGCCGATCAGGAAGCCGCCTATGTTGGAGACCACCAGCGACACCAGGGCCAGCAGGATCGTCGCGACACCGGCGAAGACCCGGGTGGCCGACTGGAACCACATGGTCAGGCCCAGCGTGAACAGCAGGACGCCGATGATCAGTGACCCCGCGCCGGCCGTCGTCGCCATGGCGAGCGACATGTGGCCCAGCTTGAGCGTGGCGTAGGGGAAGTACGCGATGGGTATTCCGCCCAGCAGCGTGAACAGACCGGCCCAGAACGGCCGGGTGCCCCGCCAGTCACGGAATCGCAGACGCAGCCGGGTGAAGGCACCGGCGCTCTGGACCGGAGTCTCGGCACTCATGGAAAAGCTCCCTGGGTCCGGTGGAGGTACGTACCGGCTCGGCCGTAGGCGCGAAGAAGCCGGAAGTGTGGGTCTGTGAGGGGGGCCCGGCGCGCGGACCGGCCGGGCGGTGGGGCGGAGAAGCGACGGCTTCTCCGCCCCCGGGACGGCTCAGCCGCCCCGGAACACCCCGGTGACGGAAGCCGTCTAGTAGCACTCCATCTTGGCGTCCGTGCCGAGACGCATCGACAGGCCGTTCAGCGTGAACGTGCCGGCCGTGGTCGCCCACGCCGTCTGCTCGACGCCGTAGAGGTCGGCCGACTCGGCCTGCTGGGCGAAGCCGCCCGGCAGCACGCTCTCGCCCTGCTTGACGTCGGGGCCGAGGGTCTTGTCCTTGACCGCAACACCGATGTCGATGTTGCTGAACTTCGCATCGGCGTCGAGCTGGGCGACGTCGATGTAGAGGTTCTTGGCCGTGACCGGCTTGTCCCTGCCCGCGTCAAGACGAAGGTAGATCGTCTTGTTGAGGACCGGGATCTTCGTCGCCACCGACTGGCACATCTTGGTGATCGTCGCGTCGGTGAACGACGAGATCGCAACCGGGACCTGCGTCTTCTTTTCGCCGTCGGTCGACGTGTAGACGGTGTCGATGCCGCCGTACTGGGCGAAACCCTCACCGTGCAGGTGACCGGCCGTCACCTTGAACTGCTGGCCGGACACGCTGAACGACGCCGCGAGCGCGCCCTGCGCCAGGCCGACACCCACCGCCGCCGTCGCGAGCACGCTGGGCACCATGACCACAGCGAACCGCTTCCATCTGGTCCCGCCACGCACTTGGGACTCCATATTTCCTCCTTCTCGGACGTACATCTCCTGCTCCGGCCCGTCGCCGTGAACGGCGGCTCGGCCGGGCAGGGATGGGAGAAGTGCTACGTCCTCGGGAAGGAGAGCGCCCGAGCTCGGCGGCGCGTACGACGCGCCCGATCACCGGCGATCACCCCCGAGCGACAACCACTGGTCGCGCCTGACACGCATCACGCACAACCCTGCTGGACAGGCTTCGCCGGGTGGGCGAAGACCCCCCTGTCCGAGAACCGGCGTCACTGCCGCCGGTTCTGCTCGGTGGGGACCCAGGAGTTCCCGCGGCCCGACCGGCTGTCGGGGTACGGGCAATGGACCGAGCGTCGCCGATCGTGGTGCATTCTCGCCGTCGGCACAAGGGGGTTCGTTACTGGCTAGTAACGGCCGGATAACCGCACGACGACCCGCCGGTTCCGTTCGGCGACGCTGGGTGCACCGCAGGGACCGTACGAAACCGTTGATCGCTGGACATAATCCGACAGATCACCGACCGCGACTTACTCGCAGTAACAACGGCCGCGATTACCAAGATTTGGCAAAGCGCGGCCGCATCGGCATCCGTGATCCGTTCGACAACTCGAACCACACGAACCCGAACCCCCGGCAAATCAACCGGAATCGGGCACGGTGCCCGGGTTGCTCAGAACAGGGCCCGCGCCAGCGCCCGGCGTGCGGCGATCACCCGCGGGTCGTCGGCGCCGACCACCTCGAACAGCTTCAGCAGCCGCACCCGTACGGTCTCGCGGTCGTCGCCCGCCGTGCGCCCCACCGTCTCGATGAGCCGGCCGAAGGCGTCCTCGACATGGCCGCCCGCCAGGTCCAGGTCGGCGGCGGCGATCTGCGCCTCGGCGTCCCCCGGCTTCTCGGCGGCCTCCTTGCGCACCTGCTGGGGGTCCATCTCCTGCACCCGCTGGAGCAGTTCGGCCTGGGCGAGGCCCAGCGTGGCCTCGGGGTTGCCCGGGTCGTCGGCGAGGACGTTCCGGTACGCCTGGACGGCGCCGGCGAAGTCACCGCCGTCCAGCGCCCGTACGGCGGCCTCCAGCAGGGCGTCGTACGGACCGGCGGCCTCACCCGGTTCCGTCTGCGCGCCGCCGCCCGGCTCGGCGTCGGGGTCGACGGCGAGGCCGGTCAGACCGAAGCGCTGCTCACCGACCTGCACCAGCTGGTCCAGGGTCTGGCGGATCTGCGCCTCGCCCGCGGCCCCCTGGAAGAGCGGCAGTGCCTGTCCGGCCACCACCGCGAAGACCGCCGGGATCCCCTGGATCCCGAACTGCTGCATCAGCATCTGGTTGGCGTCGACGTCGATCTTGGCGAGGAGGATGCGTCCGTTGTACTCGACGGTGAGCCGCTCGAGGAGCGGGCTCAGCTGCTTGCAGGGCTCGCACCACTCGGCCCAGAAGTCGATGACGACCGGGACCTCGGTGGACCGCTGCAGAACGTCGCGCTCGAAGCCGGCCTCGTCGACGTCAATGACGAGATCGGCCGGGGAGATCGCGCCCCCGCCGCCCTGCCGGGCCGCTTCCGCGCGCGCCTGCTCCGCCTTCGCCTTGGCCTCCTGGGCCGCCTTCACCGCGGCGAGGTCGACGACTCCGCTCATGGACATGTTCCGTGGCTGCATGCGTCTATCCTCCCCCGTACTCCGCCCGCGCGTGAAAACGCCCGGAAAAGCCAGGCGTACGTGTGCTGTTGGCGCCGGGTCCCCACCCTGCGCCGGTGGTCGTCGCTCGGCGCGCCGGTCGTGCGCGCTTTCGCTACGAGTCGTAGCGTAATACCGGCCGGGGCTCGCCGGACACCATGTCCCGGTGATCTCCCTCACGACCGCACGGAACCGGCCGGTTATCGTCGGACCATGCAGAGCCGCACCCCAGCCAGTCGCACCGGGCGCCCGCGCAGCGCCGCCGCGGATGCCGCGATCCTGGCCGCGACCCGTGCGGCCCTGGTCGAGCTGGGCTGGTCCAAGCTCACCCTGGGGGACGTGGCGCTCCGCGCCGGGGTCGCGAAGACCACCCTCTACCGGCGCTGGGCCGGCAAGAACGAACTGGTCGTGGACGCGGTCGCGGAACTCTTCGACGAGCTGACCCTGCCCGACCGCGGCTCGCTGGCCGCCGACATCGAGGGCGTGGTGCTCCAGTTCGCGGCGATCCTGGCCCGCCCGGAGGCCCGGAGCGGGCTGATGGCGGTGGTCGCGGAGTCGACGAGGGACGAGGCCCTGCGGGAACGCATCCGCGCCTCGATCGTCGAGCGGCAGAAGCGTCTCGTTCTCGCCGGCCGGGCACGGGCGCAGGCGCGGGGCGAGCTGCCGCCGGAGTCCGACGCCGCCAAAGCGGCCCGCACGGTCGACCTGATCTTCGACATGGTGGCCGGCGCGGTGGTGCACCGCACCCTGGTGAGCGCGGAACCGGCCGACGAGGAGTGGGTGCACGGCTTCACCCGCGTCCTGCTGTCGGGCCTCGCCGCCGCCCCCGGCACCGGCTGACCGGCGCCGGCCGCGAACCGGCCACGGTCGGCCGGTAGTCGCCTGTCGCCGCCTCCGGCGCGCTGCGAGGATCACGATCATCCCCACCGGGGACGTACGGGACGCCGAGCAGCCGGGGAGGCGCGCATGACCGGGACCGGAACCGAACCCGTCACCGCACGGATCGACACCTCCAGACCGCACCCGGCCCGGGTCTACGACTGGTTCCTCGGTGGCAAGGACAACTACCCGGTCGACGAGGAACTGGGCCGGCGGATCATGGGCGTCGACGGCACGGCCCGGCACGTCGCCCGCACCAACCGCTGGTTCATGCAGCGGGTCACCCGGTGGCTGGCCGGCGAGGCGGGCGTCCGCCAGTACCTGGACATCGGCACCGGCATCCCCACCGAGCCCAATCTGCACCAGATAGCGCAGGGCATCGCGCCCGAGTCCCGCGTCGTCTACACGGACAACGACCCGATCGTGCTGAAGCACGCCGAGGCGCTCCTGCACAGCAGCCCCGAGGGCGTCACCGACTACGTCCAGGCCGATGTGCGCGAGCCCGGCCGCATCCTGGAACAGGCCCGTGAGAGCCTGGACTTCGAGCGGCCGGTGGCGCTGTCCCTGGTGGCGCTGACGCACTTCCTCGGCGACGAGGACGACCCGTACGGGCTGGTGGCGCGGCTCGTCGAGGCGCTGCCCTCCGGCAGTCACCTGGTCCTGTCGCAGCTCACGGCGGACTTCGACCCGGAGGCGGTCGGCCGCGGCGTCGAGATGTACAAGGCGGGCGGCGTCACCCTCGCCCCGCGCAGCCGCGCGGAGATCGCCCGTTTCTTCGAAGGGCTGGAGCCGGTGGCGCCGGGCCTGGTCCAGCTGACCGACTGGCATCCCGAGCTCGCGGAGGGCGAGACCACCGACGAGAAGGCGGTGATCTCGCTGTACGGCGCGGTGGCCCGCAAGCCGTGACCCGCGGGCCGTCCGGGGCCGGCAGTGCTTGGCCGGGTCCGTGTGCGAGTGGCGTGCCCGGCGACTCGGTCCGGCCGATCGGTCAGGGGCCCGGCCCTGCGGCCGGCCGCGACCCGCACCGGGGACCGGACCCCTGGACGACCCGCGGGTCCCGGCCCACCGGTTCGTCAGCGGGCCGGGGCCCCGGGGGCCGGCAGCCTGCCGTCGAGGTCTCCCGCGGGCAGGGTCCTGGAGGAATTGTGTTCGCGGACGATCCGCCAGCCGTCCTGCGTGCGGCGCCAGACCAGCGAGGTCGTGGTACGGATGTCCGTGGTGGCGTCGGGCAGGGTGATCCGTGCCACGAAGGTCAGAGTGGACGCCGCCACGTCGTGGCCGGCGATGACGTGAGGGCCGTCGTCGACGGCGTGGTGCACGGAGACTGTTCTCCGAAAGCTGGGCTCCCAGATGGAGCCGTATTCGGCGGCTGTCGTCGCCACACGCTGCTCGGGGTCGAAGTCGTCGTAGAGCCGGACGTCCGGAGAGCTGAAGTCGTAGAAGTCACCGAAGGTGCGCCGGAAGTCGAACGGTGCGTCCCCCTCGTTGCGCTCCCATCCGAACACCCATCGGCTGTGCAGGTCCGCGATCAGTTGTTCATCGGTCATCCCTCGACGCTAGGGCTGCGAGCGAGGTTCAGGGAGGTTCCATCACACCCACCCACCCGTCCGTGGTCGTTGGTGGCTGCCCCTCCCGTGCGCCCGGAACAGGGCGGCCGCGTGCCGTGACACGGCCGTCCGGGCTTCGGCCGGCTTGTCGGCGGCGCCGTCGAACGGGCGCTCCCGCTTCGTGCTCCTCGCGGCGACGCCGCACCCCCGGCAGGGACCTCAATTCTCCCGGACGGAGTCGCCGAGCGGCACGGGCGGCAGGTCGGGCAGGTCGGCGGCCAGCGTGCCGAGCAGCGCGAGGGCCTGCCGGGAAGCGCTGCCGGGCTCGGCCTGGTACACGACGAGTTGCTGGTCCGTCGCGCTGTCGACGGTGAACGAGTCGTAGGTCAGGGTCAGCTCACCGACCTGGTGGTGGTGGAAGGACTTGGCCTCATGGGCCTTGCCCCGGACATCGTGCCGGGCCCACAGGCTGCGGAACTCCTGGCTCTTCAGGGACAGTTCGCCGACCAGTTCGGTGAGCCTCGGATCCTCCGTCAGATCGCCGCCGCCCGCGCGCAGGGCCGCGAGTCCGGACCTGGCGACCCGCTCCCAGTCGGGGTAGAAGTCCCGGGCGTCCGGGCTCAGGAAGGTGAACCGGACCAGGTTGGTCTCGCCCTGGTCCAGCATCCTGGCGAAGAGGGCGCGTCCGAGGCGGTTGCCGGCCAGTACGTCCAGTCGGCGGTCGAGGATCAGCGCGGGCGTGTGGTGCCAGCCGTCCATCAGGCGCAGCAGACTCGGCCCGACGGTCCTGTCGCCGCCTCGCCGGACGGGGCCACGAGCCGTTCGTGCCAGTCGGTGGAGGTGCGCCGTCTCCTCGGGGTTCAGTCCGAAGGCCCGGGCCAAAGCGTCCACCACCTGCGCGGAAGGGCGCCTCTCCCGTCCCTGTTCCAGCCGGGTGTAGTAGTCGGTGCTGACTCCGGACAACTGGGCGACCTCCTCGCGGCGCAAGCCCGGCGTCCTGCGCCGGCCCGACCAGGGCTGCCCGGCCCGGGACGGGCTGGTCATCTCGCGCCGGGCACGGAGGAACCGGCCCAACGGGTTGGCACTGTCCATGCCGTCACGATAAGCATGCGCGCGACCGGTCGCCTGGGTGTGCCACACCCAGGAAAGGGCCGCCCTGGTCGGCCTCCGGCCCACCGGACACGCTCGGCCTCATGATGGACAACGCTGCAGACACCTTCTCCTCGCCCGCCGCCGCTGTGCCCGCGGGCCTGCTGGCCGGCCGGATCGCGGTGATCACCGGCGCCAGTGCCGGGATCGGCGCCGCGACCGCACGGCGCTTCGCCGCCGCCGGAGCGGCGGTCGCTCTGCTCGGCCGGCGGTCCGGGCTGCTGGACGACCTCGCCGCGACCCTGCGGGAGGAACACTCCGCCGAAGTCCTGGCGCTCGCGGTCGACGTCACCGACTCCGCCGCGCTGGCCGCGGCCGCGTCGACGATCCGCGCCACCCTGGGCCGGCCGGACCTGGTCGTCGCCAACGCGGGGGTGATGCTCGGAGCGCCGTTCGACGAGGCGGACGCGGCCGAGTGGGACCGGATGATCGACGTGAACCTCCGGGGTCTGCTGGCGACCGGCCGGGTCTTCGTCGCGGACCTGCTCGCCGCGGCCGAAGCCGGACGGGCCGCGGACCTGGTGAACCTCGGCTCGATCGCGGCGGAGGTGATCTTCGCCGACTACCCGGTCTACGGCGCGACCAAGGCGGCGGTCACCCAGCTGACCCGCAACCTGCGCGCCTCGCTCGGACCCCGAGGCGTGCGGGTGCGGTCCGTCGACCCGGCCTTCGCCGTCACCGAGCTCGGCGCCGGCATGGCGCACGAGGCCACTCGGGCCGGGCTGGACGAGATGCGGTCGGCCATCACGGCCATCACCGCGGAGGACGTGGCCGACGCCCTCACGTATTCGGTGGCCGTGCCGGCCCGGGTCAACATCGCCGAACTGACGGTCGTTCCCACCGAGCTCGGCTGAGAACGGCGAGCGGGCGCCCACCGCGGTGGCCGGGCGGGCGCCTTGTCGCGTCCTGCGCCCGGCCGCCGTTGCGGGACCTGGCGGTGGCGTTCGCGGTGCGGAAGGTGGAAAGCAGCGGCGCGCTCGCCTCGAGGTGCTTGGCCGGCGTCTTCAGCCGGCGCCCTCAGCGCTCGGACGACGTGAGGACGCCGGCGACGGCGCTCGTGGTCAGTACGTCTAGAACCCGGCGGGCTCCGTGTAGACGCCCCACTCGTCGCGCAGGACGCCGCAGATCTCGCCGAGCGTCGCCTCCGCGCGTACGGCCTCCAGCATCGGCTCGATCATGTTGGCGCCGGAGCGGGCGGCCGCGACCATGGCGTCGAGCGCGCCGCGCACCTTCGCGTCGTCACGGGCGGCCTTGCGCTCGCCGAGCAGCCGCACCTGCTCGCGCTCCACCTCGTGGCTGACCCGCAGGATCTCCAGGTCGCCGGTGACGGACCCGGTGTGGACGTTGACGCCCACGACCCGCTTGTCGCCCTTCTCCAGCGCCTGCTGGTAGCGGAACGCCGACTCGGCGATCTCGCCGGTGAACCAGCCGTCCTCGATGCCGCGCAGGATGCCGGAGGTGATCGGCCCGATCGGGTGCCGCCCGTCCGGGTGGGCCCGCAGGCCCCGCTCCTTGATCTGCTCGAAGATCTTCTCGGCGTCCGCCTCGATGCGGTCGGTGAGCTGCTCGACGTACCAGGAACCGCCCAGCGGGTCCGCGACGTTGCCGACGCCGGTCTCCTCCATCAGCACCTGCTGGGTGCGCAGGGCGATCTCGGCGGCCTGCTCGCTGGGCAGCGCGAGGGTCTCGTCGAGGGCGTTGGTGTGGAGGGAGTTCGTCCCGCCGAGCACCGCCGCCAGCGCCTCCACGGCCGTCCGTACGACGTTGTTGTACGGCTGCTGCGCGGTCAGCGAGACACCGGCGGTCTGGGTGTGGAACCGCAGCCACTGCGCCTTGTCGCTCTTCGCGCCGTAGACGTCCCGCATCCAGCGCGCCCAGATCCGCCTGGCCGCGCGGAACTTGGCGATCTCCTCGAAGAAGTCGACGTGCGCGTCGAAGAAGAAGGAGAGGCCGGGCGCGAACACGTCCACGTCGAGCCCGCGGCTGAGGCCCAGTTCCACGTACCCGAAGCCGTCCGCGAGCGTGTACGCCAGCTCCTGCGCGGCCGTCGCCCCGGCCTCGCGGATGTGGTAGCCGGAGACGGAGAGCGGCTTGTAGGCGGGGATGCCGGCCGCGCAGTGCTCCATCAGGTCGCCTATCAGGCGCAGATGGGGCTCGGGCTGGAAGAGCCACTCCTTCTGCGCGATGTACTCCTTGAAGATGTCCGTCTGCAGCGTGCCGTTGAGCACGGCCGGGTCGACGCCCTGGCGCTCGGCGGCGACGAGGTACATGCAGAACACGGGCACGGCGGGCCCGCTGATGGTCATCGACGTGGTGACGTCACCGAGCGGGATGTCCCGGAACAGGACCTCCATGTCGGCGGCCGAGTCGATCGCCACCCCGCAGTGGCCGACCTCGCCCAGGGAGCGCGGGTCGTCGGAGTCGCGGCCCATGAGCGTCGGCATGTCGAAGGCGACGGAGAGGCCGCCCCCGCCGTTGCCGAGGATCATCTTGTACCGCTCGTTGGTCTGCTCCGCGTTGCCGAACCCGGCGAACTGCCGGATGGTCCACGTCCGCCCCCGGTAGCCGGTCGGATACAGCCCGCGGGTGAAGGGGTACTCCCCCGGCCAGCCGATCCGCTCGAAACCCTCATAGGTGTCCCCGGCCCGGGGCCCGTACACCGGCTCCACGGGATCGCCGGAGAGCGTGGTGAAATCCGCGTCGCGCTTGCGCGCGGCGTCGTACCGGGCCTGCCAGCGTCGGCGGCCCTCCTCAATGGCGTCAGCGTCCATGCCTTCAAATTTACTAGGACGTCCAAGTAAATGTCGATGGCGGACCGCCGCACGCTGCTCCGTACGGCGGTGGGAGGCGTTACGCGACGGCGGGGGCCTCGTCCGCGACCTTGCCCTCCAGCTCACGGCTGATCCTGCGCTCCACGAAGAACGCGGCCGTGGGGACGGTCCCGGCGAGCAGCACCCAGAGCTGCTTCTTGACCGGCCACTTCGCCTTGGAGCCGAGGTCGAAGGCGAAGATCAGGTAGACGACGTACAGCCATCCGTGGGCGATGCTGACCACCTGCGTGAAGTCGGCCGCGCCACCCATGTCGAGCACGTACTTGCCGATCATGCCGAAGGTCAGCGCGACGAGGAGAACACCGGTGACGTAGGCCATGATCCGGTAGCGGGTCAGCACGCTCTTCTTCATGGAGTCGAGCGTAACGGGCCGTTCCGGGAGATCTCGTCAGGGGTCGGCCCCTCTGCGGAGCCCCCTCGCCCGGGGCACCTCCGGCGATGTGTGCGAGGAACGTGTGCAATGTGCACCGAAACCGCGAGTGCCGCATGAACACTCTGGGACGCTCTCCACCGTTTGCCGGAGCGTCACCGCAAAGTAATGACATCACAAATCAGCACATCGTCCCACATAAAGCCTCCTCACTGACGGCCCACCCGACACCGCCGGGCACCCGTGCCGACGCCCGGAGCAGCCACTCTCCCCTTCCGATGGTTTTAAGATCAACAACAGGCCGCCCCTTCGTACCGATGGCCTGTTCCCCGTTCTCTTGGCAGCCGCGAACGTCGTCTGCCGTACGGGCCGGGCGGAAGCACGCGTGAAGAAAGGTGAACACCATGGTCCTCGGACTGCTGCGACGCCTGCGTCCGCACGGCGCCTCCGACGCCGCGCCGGGCCTCTCGGTCCCCCTGCCGGCCGGCGCGGGGGCGTTCGGCTGCGAGGCCGTCGACGTCATGGGGCAGCCGCTGGGCGCGGTCGAGGTGACGGTGACCGCGCTGGACAGCCACCGCGTCGCGGCCCGCGGCACCACCGACCCCTACGGCTACTACATGGCGGCCCTGCCCCCGGGCAGGTACAGCGTGATGCTGGCGGCGGACGGCCTGTCACCCGTCCGCGAGACCGTCGACATAGCCGCCGGGGTGGCCCTCGCCCCCGCACGCGTCACGCTGACGCCCGGACGCCAACTGGAGCTGCCGCCCACCGGCGCCTGGATGTTCGATCCTCCGCACACCGCGATCCGGTTCATCGCCAAGCACGTGGGCATGGCTCACGTCCACGGCCGCTTCACCCGGTTCGAGGGCGGCATCCGGATCGCGGAGGACATGAGCGCCTCCCAGGTCTCGGTGCGCATCGACGCCTCCAGCATCTCGACGGGCAACCAGACCCGCGACAACCACCTGCGGTCGGCCGACTTCCTCGACGTCGAGAACTACCCGTACATCGACTTCACCAGCACGCGGTTCGCCTACCACGGCGGCTCCAAGTGGACCGTGCACGGCACCCTCACGATGCACGGCACCAGTCGCTCGGTGGGTCTCGACACCGAGTACCTCGGCACCGTGAACGGCGGCTACGAGCAGGAGCTGCGCTGCGCCGCCCTCGCGAAGGCGGAACTGCACCGCGAGGACTTCACCCTCAACTGGCGTTCGATGCTCGCCCGCGGCATCGCCGTCGTCGGGCCGACGGTCCAGCTGGCGCTCGACGTACAGGCCATGTACCGGACCCACGACACCCCGACCCCGCCCCGCTAGGCGCGCCGTCCGGAGTCCGGACCGCCCGGCCGCCGCGGCGGTCCTCAGTCCTCCACGAAGTCCCCCGCCGCGAGCCGCAGCGGGCGGAGCATCGCGAAGAGTTCGCCGCACTC
The DNA here is from genome assembly GCF_040646935.1 of Streptomyces sp. NPDC044984. NCBI lineage: Bacteria > Bacillati > Actinomycetota > Actinomycetes > Kitasatosporales > Streptomycetaceae > Streptomyces > Streptomyces sp. NPDC044984. The sequence goes on along the minus strand of NZ_JBEZBE010000039.1, from coordinate 32,855 downwards.
CTCGGCGTCGTACGCGCCCAGGCCGAAGTCCATGGCCATCAGGTCGCGGGTGGCGGCCTCGACCACCTCGCGGCCCTTGTCGGTGATGGTCGCGAGGGTGCCGCGGCCGTCGTTGGGGTTGGGCCGCTTGTCCACCAGTCCCGAGCGCACCAGGCGGTCCACGGTGTTCGTCACCGACGTGGGGTGCACCATGAGCCGCTCGCCGATCTTGGACATCGGCAGCTCACCGGCCTTGGAGAAGGTCAGCAGCACCAGCGCCTCGTACCGCGCGAACGTGAGCCCGTACGGCTTGACCACCGCGTCCACCTCGGCCAGCAGGATCTGCTGCGCCCGCATGATCGAGGTGATCGCGGCCATCGACGGCACGTTTCCCCAGCGCTGCTTCCAGAGCTCGTCGGCGCGGGCGATGGGATCGAACGAGAGACTGAGCGGCTTCGGCACGGACCAGACCCTACCGGCCGGTCATATGTCGGTCAGCCCCGTCTCACTCATCGGTCCCCGGCCGTCCGTCGCCCGCGCCAGATGCCGCTCGACGGTCTCCACCTTGGAGGTGAGGCCGTCCGTCACGCCCGGGCGGATGTCCGCCTTGAGGACCAGGGAGACGCGCGGCGCGCGTGCCTCCACGGCGGCCACGGCGCGCTTCACCACGTCCATGACCTCGTCCCAGTCGCCCTCGACCGAGGTGAACATGGCGTCGGTGCGGTTCGGCAGGCCGGACTCGCGGACCACCCGCACGGCGTCGGCGACGTACTCCCCCACGTCCTCGCCGACGCCGAGCGGCGTCACGGAGAAGGCGACGATCATGCCTTCACGGCCCCTTCGGCGCGGGCGCGGGAGGCGATCACCGCGTCCTCGGCCTCGCGCTTGAGGCGGCGGTCGGCGAAGAAGCCGCCGGTCGGCAGGACCGACATCAGGAAGTAGAAGGCGGCGGTCCCCAGCGGCCACTTGGCGCGGTTCCAGGCGTCGGCCCAGAAGAGCACGTACACGACGAAGAGGAAGCCGTGGATCGCCCCCATCACCGGGACGGCGTTGAAGTCCGTGGTCCGCTTCAGGACCGAGCAGACGAGCAGGAGGAGGAACGAGATCGCTTCGGGGCCCGAGACCAGGCGGAGGCGGCGGAGGGCGGAGGCGGTCTTGATGTCCACGGGTCACCTTCGGTGGGAGAGACGTCGGCGTTGACGGGTCGGACGGCTTGTGAACGCACGCACAAGCGCGCGTCCATTGTGGCAAACCCCGTCCGCGACCCCGGGAGGGGGGCCATGGGGGGCGATCGGGGTGCGACTCCACCTTCGGGATCTGTCGGCGGGGGCGAAGGTGCGGCTACCGTCGCAAGCGTGGCGATGTTCCGACTTCAGAGCAGCAAGGTGCTCGCCGTCGACATGACCGGGGATGCCGTGAAGGCGAAGAACGGCTCCATGGTCGCGTACGACGGTGACATGGCCTTCAAGAAGCTCAGCGGCGGCGGTGAGGGCCTGAGGGGGATGGTGACCCGGCGGCTCACGGGTGAGCAGATGACGTTGATGGAGGTGAAAGGGCACGGGACCTGCTTCTTCGCGGACCGCGCCTCCGAGATCAATCTGGTGGGTCTGCAGGGCGACAAGCTGTACGTGGAGTCCAGCAACCTGCTGGCGACGGACGGTGGTCTGCGCACCGGGACCACGTTCACGGGGATGCGCGGGGCCTCGCAGGGCAACGGGCTGTTCACGACCACGGTCGAAGGTCACGGCCAGGCGGCGCTCCTGTCGGACGGGCCGGCCGTGCTGCTCCGGGTCAGCCCGCAGTACCCGCTGACGGTCGACCCGGGCGCCTACGTGGCCCATCAGGGGAACCTGCGGCAGTCCTTCCAGTCGGGTGTGACCTTCCGCACGCTGCTGGGCGAGGGCGGCGGCGAGGCCTTCCAGATCCGGTTCGAGGGCGACGGGCTGGTCTACGTGCAGCCCAGTGAGCGGAACACGATCGCGGGGGACGTCTGACATGGGCTTCCGGGAGATCAACGCGAAGATGATCGAGGCGACGGTGTCGCCGGGTCGGCGGCTGTTCAGCCAGCGCGGCGCGATGCTCGCGTACAAGGGGGAGGTGAGCTTCACCCCGAACAGGGCCGGTGGCCAGGGCGGGCTGATGTCGATGATCGGCCGGCGGGTGGCCGACGAGGACACGCCCCTGATGACCGTGGAGGGCAGCGGCACCGTGCTGTTCGGGCACGGCGGCCACCACGTGCAGGTGATCGACCTCGCCGGGGACACGCTGTACGTCGAGGCCGACCGGCTGCTGGCCTTCGAGGGCACGCTGGAGCAGGGCACGGTGTTCCTCGGCTCGCAGGGCGGGGTGATGGGCATGGTCCGGGGGCAGGTCTCCGGGCAGGGACTGTTCACGACCTCGCTCAAGGGGCACGGCTCCGTCGCCGTGATGGCGCACGGCGGGGTGATCGAGGTCCCGATCACCCCGCAGCGGCCGGTGCACGTCGACCCGCAGGCGTACGTCGCCCACCACGGCGACGTCCGCAACAAGCTGTCCACGGCCCTCGGCTGGCGGGACATGGTGGGCCGCGGCTCCGGCGAGGCCTTCCAGCTGGAGCTGAGCGGCAGCGGTGCCGTGTACGTGCAGGCCTCGGAGGAGAAGCTGTGAGCACCTACGGAACCCCGGGCGGCGCCGGCCCCACGGTCTTCGACCCGACGACGCTGCCGGCCGACGACAACGTCGATCACTACACCTTCTGCGTGGAGCTCAAGGGCACCCAGTGGTTCATGCAGAAGGGGAAGATGATCGCCTACTACGGTTCGATCGAGTTCAACGGCATCGGGCACGGGCGACTCGACCGGCTCGTCCGTACGTCGTTCCATTCGCCTCTGCACGCGAGCGACTGGGTCGTGGCGGAGGGCTCGGGCAAGATGCTCCTGGCCGACCGGGCCTTCGACGTGAATTCGTACGACCTCGAGGACGGCAACCTGACCATTCGCTCGGGCAACCTCCTAGCTTTTCAGCCAAGTCTGTCGCTGAAGCAGTCGATCGTGCCGGGTTTCCTGACGCTGATCGGAACCGGAAAGTTCGTGGCCGCGTCGAACGGTCCGGTGGTGTTCATGGAACCCCCCATCCGGGTGGACCCGCAGGCGCTGGTCGGGTGGGCGGACTGCCCGTCCCCGTGCCACCACTACGACCACGGCTACATGACCGGCCTGATGGGCGGTCTACGTGCGCTGACGGGCCTCGGCGGGGCCTCCGGCGAGGAGCACCAGTTCGAGTTCGTGGGGGCGGGCACGGTGCTGCTCCAGTCCTCCGAGACGCTGATGGCGGAGCAGGCCACGGGGGTGACTCCGCACGAGCCGGGGGTGCCCGGGGGCGGGGTTCCAGGAGGCCACGGGCAGGGGTCGGGCACACCGCGCCTTCCCGGACAGCTGGGAGACCTTCAGCGTCGCTTCGGGCTGTGAGCGGTAGTGTGCGGGGTGTGACATCGAACGCCTGAACGCGGTGTCACGCGGAAGCCTTATTAGTTCGCCATTCAACTTTCTTAGGTAGACTTCATTCATGGAGACCGAGACGGCCACCCGCTGGCTGACCAATGCGGAGCAGTGCGCCTGGCGCACCCACCTGGAGGTCAACAGGCTGTTGACGTACCAGCTCGAGAAGGATCTGCAGCCGTTCGGCCTGACGATGAACGACTACGAGATCCTGGTGAACCTGTCCGAGTCGGAGGACCGGCGGATGCGGATGAGCGACCTCGCCTCCGCGACCATGCAGTCGAAGAGCCGCCTCTCGCACCAGATCACCCGCATGGAGAACGCGGACCTGGTCCGGCGGGAGAACTGCGAGTCCGACCGCCGCGGGCTCTACGCGGTCCTCACCGACCACGGCATGGAGACCATGCAGAAGGTCGCGCCCCATCACGTGGCGTCCGTGCGCCGGCACTTCATCGACCTGCTCTCCCCCGAGGCGCTCACCGAGCTCGACAAGGCCCTCAAGCCCATCGCGGAGCACCTGCGCGGGCAGCGGGGACGTCACTGACGCCTCTCAGCGGGCGAGCGGCAGGCGGAGTTCGAACAGGGCTCCGCCGGCCGGCGCCGCACCCGCCGTGAGCGTCCCGCCGTGCCGTACGGCGACGTCCCGCGCGATCGCCAGCCCCAGCCCCGCGCCACCGTCGTCGCGGCTGCGGGCGGCGTCCAGCCGTACGAACCGCTCGAAGATCCGCTCCCGGTCGGCCTCGGCCACCCCCTCGCCGTCGTCGGCCACTCCCAGGACCGCCCAGTCGCCCTCCCGCCGCACGGTCACGGTGACCCGCTCGCGGGCGTGCCGCCGGCCGTTGTCCAGCAGGTTGGCGAGCACCCGGCCGAGCTGCCCCCGCGATCCGGTCACCTCCGCCGGCTCCGCGTCCACCGTCACGCCCGTACGTCCCGCGGCCTCCTCGCGAGCCAGCGCCGACAGGTCGACCCGGGCATCGGCGGGCCGCTCCCCCGCGTCCAGCCGGGCGAGCAGCAGCAGGTCGGCGGCGAGGTGCTGGAGCCGCACGGTGTCCTCGACGGCACCGTCCAGGTCGAGCAGCGCGGGGTGGGCGGCGGCCACCTCCAGCTGGGTGCGCAGGGACGCGATCGGGCTGCGCAGCTCGTGCGAGGCGTCGGCGACGAACCGCCGCTGCCGTTCCACGGAGGCCTCCAGCGCGGCGAGCGTCTCGTTGGTGGTGCGGGCCAGACGGGCGATCTCGTCGTGGGTCGCCGGTTCGGGGACGCGGCGGGCGAGGTCCTCGGAGGCGGTGATCGCGGCCATCTCGCTCCGGATGCCCTCCACCGGGCGCAACGCCCGGCCGGTGACCAGCCAGGTCACCGCGGCGACGACCACCAGGAGCAGCGGGAAGCCGATGAGCATCACGGTCAGCGCGGTCCGCACGGCGCTGTGCTCGGCGGCCAGGGGGGCGCCCGCGTGGACGGTGAGGCGGCCGTGGTCGGGGGTCTCGACCTCCACGGCGGCGAAGCGGTAGTCCTCGGCGTCGCCGTCGATGGTGGCGGAGCCGTTGCTGAAGGTGGTCTCGTGGCCGATCTCGCCGGGGGCCAGGGACTCGCCGGAGTCACCGGAGTCACCGGAGTCGCCGGCCTCCTCGGAGTCGTCCGAGTCGTCGTCATCGTCGTCGCCCGGTGCCGACGGCTGCGGCTTCACCTCGGTCGTCGCCGTGCCGCTGATCCGCTCCAGGTCCTCGCTGCCCGCGACCAGCTTCCCGTCCTCGTCGACGATCTGCACCGGGCCGTCGCCGCCGTCCAGCCCCGACAAGTCGCCGTACGGCGTCCGGACGGCGAGCTCGGCGGCGACCGCCCGCGCGGAGCGTTCCGCCCGGGTGCCCGCCTCGGCGGTCAGGTTGGAGCGCAGCGACAGCAGTACGGCGGTGCCGGCCGCGACGAGGGCGACCGCGACCACGAGGGTGGCGCCGAGCGTCGCCCGCGCGCGGACCGAGCCGAACAGCCGGCTCACGGCGCCGTCTCCAGACGGTAACCGGCGCCGCGCACGGTGCGGATGAGACCGGCGCGCAGTTTGCGGCGCAGGGCGCTGATGTAGACCTCGACGATGTTGGGGTCGCCGTCATAGGCGAAGTCCCAGACGTGTTCGAGGATGTCGGCCTTGGAGACCACCTCGCCGGCCCGCAGCACCAGGTGCTCGAGCACCGAGAACTCCTTGGTGGTCAGGGCCACTTCGTCCTCGCCCAGGAAGACCCGGCGGGCGGCGGTGTCCACCTTGAGGTCGCCGTGCACATGGACCGGGGAGGCCCCGGCGCCCTGGCGGCGGCGCAGCAGCGCCTTGATCCTGGCGACGAGGACGACGTACGAGAACGGCTTGGTGAGGTAGTCGTCGGCCCCCGTGTCCAGGCCCTCGGCCTCGTCGTACTCGCCGTCCTTCGCCGTGAGCATCAGGATCGGCACGTCGTGGCCGGCGGCGCGCAGGGCGGCGCAGACGCGGTAGCCGTTCAGGCCGGGCAGCATGATGTCGAGGATCAGGAGGTCGTACGTGCCCTCCGTGGCCCGGTGCAGGCCCTCCCGGCCGTCGTGGACGACATCCACGGCGTAGCCCTCGGCGGTGAGGCCCTTGGCGAGGGAGAGGGCGAGGCGTTTTTCGTCCTCCACGATCAACAGGCGCATGGGTCAAGGGTCGCAAAGGGAACCTGAAGATCCCTTCAGGCGGTTTCAGGTTCCTCTCAGCGTCGGTCGGCGAGATTGAAGGCGTCGAAAACGAAGCAGCTCGGGAGGAACCAGCATGAAGCGCAACATCGTGATCGCCGTCGTCACGGCCGCAGCCCTGGTCGGGGGCGGTACGGCCACGGCCCTCGCGGTCTCGGGGGACGACGCGCCGACGACGCGGGCGGCGGAGAACCGGGCGGCGGACGACGACGGGCGCGACGACGACGGACGCGACGACGAGCGGGGGCGTGCGGACACCGACGATCAGGACGACGACGGCGACGACCGGGACGGCCGCGGCGCCTCCTCCGGTGACGTCACCGCCGCCGACGCCATCGCCGCCGCGCTGAAGCACACGCCGGGTACGGCCGTCTCCGCCGAACTGGACGACAGGGTCTGGGAGGTCGACGTCCTCGGCGGCGGGGACACCTGGCACAGCGTGCGGATCGACCCGGGCAGCGGCAAGGTCCTGGGCGCCTCGGAGGACGACGAGGACGACGCCGATGAGGTGCGGGCCGCGCTGAAGGGCGCCTCGGTGACGGCCGGGGAGGCCGCGAAGGCGGCTGCCGCCGAGGGGACGGTGACGTCGGTGGACCTGGACGACGATGACAAGGGGTGGGAGGCCGAGACGCGTGCCTCCGGCGGGGACGAGCGGGACTGGCGGGTCGATCCGAGCAGCGGATCCGTCACGGCGGACCGGGGTGACGACGGGGGCGACTCGGACGACGACTGATTGTTTCCCGCCCCCGCCGCCCCTTCCCGTCCCCTCCCTGGGGGCTGCGCCCCCGGACCCCCCTTCGGCCCTGGACGGGCCTCGTCCTCAAACTCCCCCAGAGGGGGCACCCCCGGACGGGCTGGTCGAGGTCAGCCCCGCCACCAGTTCGTCCGCCGCCCGGTACGGGTCCAGGTCCCCGGCGATGATGCGTTCCGCCAGCGCGTCCAGGCGGCGGTCGCCGTGGAGGTCGCCGATGCGTTCCCTCAGGGCCGTGACCGCGATGGTCTCGACCTCGCGGGAGGCGCGGGCCAGGCGGCGGGTCGTCAGGACGCCGTGCTCCTCCATCCACGCGCGGTGCTTCTCCAGGGCCTCGACGACCTCGTCGACGCCCTCCGCGCGGGCCGCGACCGTCTTGACGATCGGGGGGCGCCAGTCGCCGGGGGCACGGGACTCGCCGAGGCCGAGCATGTGGTTCAGCTCGCGGGCGGTGGCGTCGGCGCCGTCGCGGTCGGCCTTGTTGACGACGTAGACGTCGCCGATCTCCAGGATTCCGGCCTTGGCGGCCTGGATGCCGTCACCCATGCCGGGGGCCAGCAGCACCACGGAGGTGTCGGCCTGGGAGGCGATCTCCACCTCCGACTGGCCCACGCCGACCGTCTCGACCAGGATCACGTCGCAGCCGGCCGCGTCCAGGACGCGGATGGCCTGCGGGGCGGCCCACGCGAGGCCGCCCAGGTGGCCGCGCGTCGCCATGGAGCGGATGTAGACGCCGGGGTCGGAGGCGTGCTCCGACATGCGGACGCGGTCGCCCAGCAGGGCGCCTCCCGAGAAGGGGGAGGACGGGTCGACGGCCAGGACGCCGACCCGCTTTCCCTGTTTGCGGTACGCGCTCACCAGGGCCGAGGTCGAGGTGGACTTGCCGACGCCCGGGGAGCCGGTGAGGCCCACCACGTACGCGTTCCCGGTCAGCGGCGCCAGGGCCGCCATGACCTCCCTGAGCTGTGGGGACGCCCCCTCCACCAGGGAGATCAGCCGGGCCACGGCCCGTGGCCTGCCGTCCCTGGCCTGGGCGACCAGCGAGGAGACGTCCTGCATCACAGCTCCGTTCACGAGAGGGAAATCGGCAACCTTCGGGGAAACCCGGCTCAGGCCTTGGGTACCCGCACGATCAGCGCGTCACCCTGGCCGCCGCCGCCGCACAGCGCCGCCGCGCCGACGCCGCCGCCGCGCCGCTTCAGCTCCAGGGCGAGGTGCAGCACGAGCCGCGCGCCGGACATCCCGATCGGGTGACCCAGCGCGATGGCGCCGCCGTTGACGTTCACCTTTTCGGTGGAAACGCCCAGGTCCTTCATTGACTGCACGGCGACCGCGGCGAAGGCCTCGTTGATCTCGATGAGGTCGAGGTCGGAAACCTCCAGGCCCTCCTTCTTCAGGGCGTGCCGGATCGCGTTGGACGGCTGCGACTGGAGGGAGTTGTCGGGTCCGGCCACGTTGCCGTGGGCGCCGATCTCGGCGATCCACTCCAGGCCCAGCTCCTGCGCCTTGGCCTTGCTCATCACGACCACGGCCGCCGCGCCGTCCGAGATCTGCGAGGAGGAGCCCGCGGTGATCGTGCCGTCCTTCGAGAAGGCCGGGCGCAGCTTGCCGAGGGACTCGACCGTCGTGTCGCCGCGGATGCCCTCGTCCTTGCTGAACAGGACCGGGTCGCCCTTGCGCTGCGGGATCTCGACCGGGGTGATCTCGGCCTCGTAGACGCCGTTCTTCTGCGCGGCGGCGGCCCGCTGGTGGGACAGGGCGGCGATCTCGTCCTGTTCGGGGCGGGCGATGCCGAGGCGGGTGTTGTGCTTCTCGGTGGACTCGCCCATGGCGATGTTCTCGAAGGAGTCGGTCAGACCGTCGTACGCCATGGCGTCGAGCATCTGGACCGCGCCGTACTTGAAGCCCTCGCGGGACTTCGGCAGCAGGTGCGGGGCGTTGGTCATGGACTCCTGGCCGCCGGCGACGATCACGTCGAACTCGCCGGCCCGGATCAGCTGGTCCGCGAGCGCGATGGCGTCCAGGCCCGACAGGCACACCTTGTTGACGGTGAGCGCCGGGACGTTCATCGGGATGCCGGCCTTGACGGCGGCCTGGCGGGCCGGGATCTGGCCCGCGCCGGCCTGGAGCACCTGCCCCATGATCACGTACTGGACCTGGTCGCCGCCGATCCCCGCACGGTCGAGGGCGGCCTTGATCGCGAAGCCGCCGAGGTCGGCTCCGGAGAAGGACTTCAGTGACCCGAGCAGCCGACCCATCGGGGTGCGGGCGCCCGCGACGATGACGGAGGTGGTGCCGTTCGATGCGGAAGGTGCGGGAGATGCCGAAGATGCGGAAGTCATGAGCTGCGGTCCCCTTCCGGCTGCACAGCCGAGGAGTGAACGAGGGTTTACTGCGAATGTACTGACGTGCGGTGGACCACGTCATCGCCCTTTCGGTGTGATCGCGCGCACGTTGCGTAACCATCGCGGGGGCGTTGCACTGAATCCATGCTGACGCGAATCGACCACATCGGGATCGCCTGTTTCGACCTGGACAAGACCGTGGAGTTCTACCGGGCCACCTACGGCTTCGAGGTGTTCCACTCCGAGGTCAACGAGGAACAGGGCGTGCGCGAGGCCATGCTCAAGATCAACGGGACCTCCGACGGCGGGGCCTCCTACCTGCAGCTGCTCGAGCCGACCCGGGAGGACTCCACCGTCGCCAAGTGGCTGGCGAAGAACGGCGAGGGCGTCCACCACATCGCTTTCGGTACGGCGGACGTGGACGCGGAGGCCGCGGACATCAGGGACAAGGGCGTACGCGTGCTGTACGAAGAGCCCCGGCGCGGCTCCATGGGGTCACGAATCACCTTCCTGCACCCCAAGGACTGCCACGGCGTACTGACGGAACTGGTCACTTCGGCGCCCGTTGAGTCGTCCGAGCACTGACCCACGTACATAAGGGCCGGTAGGGTTGGGTCCGGTCACCGCTCGATGTGCGGTGACCGAGTCCCGCCGTCTTCGGCGGCGGGATCGCCGGGGTCCGGGTTTCGGGGGGCGAGCGCGGGGCAGCAGCCCATGCTCCGCCGTTGATCTGACACCATTCCCCGGGGGCCCCGTCCGGCGGATGGACGGAGCCCGGCCAGACTTGCGACCAGGGGACGGATGGGACCGCGCAGTGCGGGGCTACGAGAGCCAGGAGCGAGAGCCGGCGGCTGACGTCGACCACCTCTCTCGGTTCGAAGCCGAGATGAAGCGGCTGAAGACCGAGCGGGAAAAGGCGATCCAGCACGCCGAGGACCTCGGCTACCAGGTCGAGGTGCTGCGCGCCAAGCTGCACGAGGCGCGGCGCACCATCATGTCCCGGCCCGCGTACGACGGCGGTGACATCGGCTACCAGGCCGAGCAGTTGCTGCGCAACGCGCAGCTGCAGGCCGACCAGCTCCGCGCGGACGCCGAGCGGGAGCTGAGCCAGGCGCGGGCGCAGACCCAGCGGATCCTCCAGGAGCACGCGGAGCAGGCGGCCCGGCTCCAGGCGGAGCTGCACCAGGAGGCCGTGACGCGGCGCCAGCAGCTCGACCAGGAGCTGGCGGAGCGCCGGCAGACCGTCGAGTCGCACGTCAACGAGAACGTCGCGTGGGCGGAGCAGTTGCGCGCCCGCACCGAGCAGCAGGCCCGCCGGCTCCTCGACGAGTCCCGCGCGGAGACCGAGCAGGCGATGGCCGCCGCCCGCGCGGAGGCGGAGCGGCTGACGGCCGAGGCCCGGCAGCGGCTGCAGAGCGAGGCGGAGACGGCCCGCGCGGAGGCCGAGCAGATCCTGCGCCGGGCCCGCGCGGACGCCGAGCGGCTGCTGAACGCCGCCTCCACACAGGCCCAGGAGGCCACCGACCACGCCGAGCAGCTGCGGACGTCCACGGCCACCGAGTCGGAGTCCGCGCGCCGTCAGGCGCAGGAGCTCAGCAGGGCCGCCGAGGAGCGGATGTCGCAGGCGGAGTCCGCGCTGCGTGAGGCCCGCGCCGAGGCGGAGAAGGTGCTCGCCGAGGCGAAGGAGTCCGCCGCGAAGGCGCTCGCCGCCGCCGAGTCCGCCAACGAGACCCGTACGCGGACCGCCAAGGAGCAGGTGGCGCGGCTGGTCAGCGAGGCCACCAAGGAGGCGGAGGCCACCAAGGCGGACGCCGAGCAGTTGGTCGCGGACGCCCGCGCGGAGGCCGAGAAGATCGTCGCCGAGGCCGCGGAGAAGGCCCGCACGATCACCGCGGAGGAGTCCGCGACGCAGCTGTCCAAGGCGGCCAAAACCGCCGAGGACGTGCTCAACAAGGCGTCGGAGGAGGCCAAGCGGACCACCAGGGCGGCGGCCGAGGAGGCGGAGCGGATCCGCCGGGAGGCCGAGGCCGAGGCGGACCGGCTGCGCGCCGAGGCGCACGACATCGCCGAGCAGCTCAAGGGCGCGGCGAAGGACGACACCAAGGAGTACCGCGCCAAGACGGTCGAGCTGCAGGAGGAGGCCCGCCGGCTGCGCGGCGAGGCCGAGCAGCTGCGCGCCGACGCGGTCGCCGAGGGCGAGAGGATCCGCGCGGAGGCCCGCAAGGAGGCCGTGGCGCAGATCGAGGAGGCGGCGAAGTCCGCCGAGGAGCTGCTCGCCAAGGCGAAGGCGGACGCCGACGAACTGCGCTCCACCGCGCAGGCGGACAGCGAGAAGGTCCGCACCGAGGCCATCGAGCGCGCCACGACGCTGCGCCGGCAGGCCGAGGAGACGCTGGAGCGCACCCGCCAGGAGGCCGAGCGGCACCGCGCGGAGGTCGTCGAGCAGGCCGACGCGCTCAAGGAGGACGCCGAGCGGGCCGCGCGCGAGCTGCGCGAGGAGACCGAGCGGGCCGTGGAGGCCCGCCGCGCGGAGGCCGCCGGGGAACTGACGCGGCTGCACACGGAGGCCGAGGAGCGGCTCGCCGCCGCCGAGCAGGCGCTGAGCGACGCGCGGGAGGAGGCCGCCCGGATCCGCCGGGAGGCGTCCGAGGAGACCGAGCGGCTGCGCACGGAGGCCGCCGAGCGGATCCGTACGCTCCGGCAGCAGGCGGAGGCGGAGGCCGAGCGGCTGCGTGACGAGGCCGCCGCGGACGCGTCGGCGTCCCGCGCGGAGGGCGAGTCCGTCGCCGTGCGGCTGCGGTCGGAGGCCGCGGCCGAGGCGGAGCGGCTGAAGTCGGAGGCGCAGGACAGCGCCGACCGGATGCGCGCGGAGGCGCAGGCCGCCGCCGAGCGGATCGGCGCGGAGGCGTCCCAGGCCCTGGCCGCCGCGCAGGAGGAGGCCGCCCGGCGGCGCCGCGAGGCCGAGGAACTCCTCGGCGCGGCCCGGCAGGAGGCCGACCAGGAGCGCGAGCGGGCCCGCGAGCAGAGCGAGGAGCTGCTGGCGTCGGCGCGCACCCGCGTGGAGGAGGCGCAGGCCGAGGCCGTACGGCTGGTCGAGGAGGCCGACCGGCGCGCCACCGAGATGGTGTCGGCGGCCGAGCTCCACGCCCAGCAGGTGCGGGACTCCGTGGCGGGGCTGCACGAGCAGGCCCAGGAGGAGATCGCCGGGCTGCGCAGCGCCGCCGAGCACGTGGCGGAGCGCACCCGCCGCGAGGCCGAGGAGGAGGCGGACCGGGTCCGCGCCGACGCCTACGCGGAGCGGGAGCGGGCGAGCGAGGACGCGGGCCGGCTGCGACGCGAGGCGCGGGAGGAGACGGAGGCCGCGAAGGCGCTGGCCGAGCGGACGGTGTCCGAGGCCATCACGGAGGCCGAGCGGATCCGTACGGACGTGTCCGAGCACGCCCAGCGGGTGCGTACGGAGGCGTCGGACACGATCGCCGAGGCGGAGCAGGCCGCGGCGCGCACCCGGGCGGACGCCCGTGAGGACGCCAACCGGATCCGTTCGGACGCGGCGACGCAGGCGGACACCCTCATCACCGAGGCCCGCAGCGAGGCGGAGCGGCTCACCGAAGAGACGATCGCGGAGACCGACCGGCTGCGCATGGAGACGGTCACCGAGGCCGAGCGGGTTCGGTCGGAGTCGGTCGCCGAGGCCGAGCGGCTGCGCACGGAGACGGTCGCCGAGGCCGAGCGGGTGCGGTCGGAGTCGGTGTCCAAGGCGGAGAAGCTGATCGCGGACGCCACCGGGGACGCGGAGCGGCTGCGGGCCGAGGCCGCGGAGACGGTCGGGTCGGCGCAGGCGCACGCGGAGCGGATCCGCCGGGAGTCCGAGCGGGTCAAGGCCGACGCGGAGTCGGAGGCCGAGCGGATGGTGTCCGTCGCGCGCGAGGAGGCCGAGCGGACGCTGGACGAGGCCCGCAAGGACGCCAACAAGCGGCGTTCCGAGGCGGCCGAGCAGGTGGACACGCTCATCACGGAGACCACCGCCGAGGCGGACAAGCTGCTCACCGAGGCGCAGCAGCAGGCGCTGAAGACGACGGCGGACGCCGAGTCGCAGGCGGACACGATGGTCGGCGCGGCCCGCAGCGAGGCCGAGCGGATCGTCTCCGAGGCGACCGTCGAGGGCAACACCCGGGTGGAGAAGGCCCGTACGGACGCGGACGAGCTGCTGGTCGGCGCGCGCCGGGACGCGACGCAGATCAGGGAGCGCGCCGAGGAGCTGCGCGACCGGATCACGCGCGAGATCGAGGAGCTGCACGAGCGGGCCCGCCGTGAGGCGGCGGAGACGATGAAGTCGACGGGCGACCGCTGCGACGCGCTCATCAAGGCCGCCGAGGAACAGCTCGCCAAGGCGGAGGCGAAGGCCAAGGAGATCGTCTCCGAGGCCAACTCCGAGGCCGGCAAGGTGCGCATCGCCGCCGTGAAGAAGGCCGAGGGCCTGCTGAAGGAGGCGGAGCAGAAGAAGGCCAGCCTGGTGAAGGAGGCCGAGGAGCTGAAGGCCGAGGCGGTCCGGGAGGCCCGGCGCACGGTCGAGGAGGGCAAGCGCGAGCTGGAGGTGCTGGTGCGGCGCCGCGAGGACATCAACGCCGAGATCTCCCGCGTGCAGGACGTGCTGGAGGCGCTGGAGTCCTTCGAGGCGCCGGGGGGTGCGAAGGACAACGGGGTCAAGGCGGGGGCCGCGGCCGGTGCTACCCGTACGAGTGGCAAGTCATCGGAATAGTTGGCAAAGCGGACGAAATCCCCTGTACGGTGAGGGCTTTGACCATGGCATTGGCAAGCCTTCCGGCGGCGAGCCACTCAAAAGGGGTGTCATTCTCCGTATCAAACGTGCATCCGCTCGATGACACAGCGCTTCGGCCCCTAGGATTCCACCTATCACCTCACCGGTCTCATTCGACAGGAACCCCATGAGCGACACTTCCCCCTACGGCTTCGAGCTTGTGCGGCGTGGGTACGACCGCGCTCAGGTGGACGAACGTATCTCCAAGCTCGTCTCCGACCGTGACAGCGCTCTCGCCCGCATCACCGCTCTGGAAAAGCGCATCGAAGAGCTCCACCTCGAGACGCAGAACGCCCAGGCCCAGGTCAACGACGCCGAGCCGTCGTACGCGGGTCTCGGCGCGCGCGTGGAGAAGATCCTCCGCCTCGCCGAGGAGGAGGCGAAGGACCTGCGCGAGGAGGCCCGGCGCGCGGCGGAGCAGCACCGCGAGCTCGCCGAGTCGGCCGCCCAGCAGGTGCGCAACGACGCCGAGTCGTACGCCGCCGAGCGCAAGGCGAAGGCGGAGGACGAGGGCGCCCGGATCGTCGAGAAGGCCCAGGGCGACGCGTCCCAGCTGCGTTCCGAGGCGCAGAAGGACGCGCAGTCCAAGCGGGAGGAGGCGGACGCCCTCTTCGAGGAGACCCGCGCCAAGGCCGCGCAGGCCGCCGCCGACTTCGAGACGAACCTCGCCAAGCGCCGCGAGCAGTCCGAGCGCGACCTGGCGTCGCGGCAGCAGAAGGCCGAGAAGCGCCTCGCGGAGATCGAGCACCGCGCGGAGCAGCTCCGCCTGGAGGCCGAGAAGCTGCGCACCGACGCCGAGCGCCGCGCCCGCCAGACGGTGGAGACGGCCCAGCGTCAGGCGGAGGACATCGTGGCCGACGCCAACGCCAAGGCCGACCGGATCCGTTCGGAATCCGAGCGCGAGCTGGCGGCGCTGACCAACCGCCGCGACTCCATCAACGCCCAGCTGACGAACGTCCGCGAGATGCTCGCCACGCTCACGGGTGCCGCGGTGGCCGCGACCGGTGCGCCCGCCACCGAGGACGAGCCGATCTCCCGCGGGGTCCCGGCCCAGCAGTCCCGGTAACGGCGACCGGCGTACCGGCGAAGCCCTCTGCCACTGAGTGGCAGGGGGCTTTGTCCTGTTTTAGCGTGGCCGCATGATCGAGCTCGAGGGGCTGACCAAGCGGTACGGCGAGAAGGTGGCGGTGGACCACCTGACCTTCACCGTCAGACCGGGCGTCGTCACCGGCTTCCTCGGCCCGAACGGCGCCGGCAAGTCGACCACCATGCGGATGATCCTGGGCCTGGACCACCCGACCGCCGGGGACGTGCGGATCGACGGCACGCGCTACGACCGGCTCAAGGACCCGCTGACCCGCATCGGCGCCCTGCTGGAGGCCAAGGGCGTGCACCCGGGCCGCAGCGCCTACCACCACCTGCTGTGCCTCGCGCAGAGCAACGGTCTCCCGCGGCGGCGGGTGCACGAGGTGCTGGACGAGGTCGGGCTGACGGCGGTGGCGCGGAAGAAGGCCAAGGGGTTCTCGCTCGGCATGGGCCAGCGGCTGGGCATCGCGGCGGCGCTGCTCGGCGACCCGCGGATCCTGATGTTCGACGAGCCCGTCAACGGCCTCGACCCCGAGGGCATCCACTGGATCCGCACGCTGATGAAATCGCTCGCCGCCCAGGGCCGCACGGTCTTCGTCTCCTCCCACCTGATGAGCGAGATGGCGCTGACCGCCGACCACCTCGTCGTCATCGGCCAGGGCCGGCTGCTCGCCGACACCTCCATGGCCGAGTTCATCGAGCACAACTCCCGCTCCTACGTCCGGGTCCGCGGCCCGCAGCGCGAGCGGCTGCTCGACGTGCTGCGCCAGGCCGGGGTCACCGCCGTGGAGAGCGGCGACGGGGCGCTGGAGGTCGACGGCTCCAAGGCCGAGTACGTCGGGGAGCTGGCGGCCCGGCACCAGCTGGTGCTGCACGAACTGAGCCCGCAGCAGGCCTCCCTGGAGGAGGCGTTCATGCGGTTGACCGCGGAGTCGGTGGAGTACCACGCGCACACCGGCGCCGGCACGCCCGCGCCCCCGCGGCAGCAGTGGGGCGAGAGCTGGAAGAGGGGCTGAGCGACATGGCGGCGGCACAGGTCGTCCGGTCCGAGTGGACCAAGATCCGGTCGGTGGCGTCCACCGTGTGGACGCTCTCCCTGGCGGTGGTCGTCACCATCGCGCTCGGCATGCTGATCGCGGCGTTGTCGAAGAACGAGTTCGAGACCATGAGCGCGCGGGACCGGCTCTCCTTCGACCCGACGTTCATCAGCTTCGCCGGGATGAGCCTCGGCCAGCTCGCGATGATCGTGTTCGGGGTGCTGGTGGTGTCGAACGAGTACAGCACCGGAATGATCCGCGCCTCGCTGGCGGCAGTACCGCGGCGCGGCACGTTCCTGCTGAGCAAGCTGGCGGTCGCCACCGCGCTCGCCCTGGTCGTCTCCATGGCGACCAGCTTCGCCGCGTTCTTCCTGGGCCAGGCGATGCTCGGCGAGCACAAGGCGTCCCTCGGGGACGACGGGGTGCTGCGGGCGGTGATCGGCGGCGGCCTCTACATGACGCTGATCGCGCTGTTCTCGATGGGCGTCGCCGCGATGCTGCGCTCCCCCATGCTGTCGCTGGGCATCCTGATGCCGTTCTTCTTCCTGATCTCCAACATCCTCGGCAACGTCGACGCCACGGAGAAGATCGGCCGGTTCCTGCCCGACCAGGCGGGCAGCAAGATCATGCAGGTGGTGACGCCCCTGGACGACGACACCCCGTACGGCCCCTGGGGCGGCCTCGGGATCATGGCGCTGTGGGTGCTCGCGGCGGTCGTCGGCGGCTATGTCCTGCTGAAGAGGCGCGACGCGCAGTGAGCGACCGCGCGGGACCGGTTTTCACCTCGGCTCGGGCGGAACCGTCAGCGCCTCGATAAGCTCCTAACCCTTACGGGGGCGTGTGCCCCGCTGTCCTGAACCTTTCGATGGGTGCGGAGCATGATCGAGGCAGTCGGCCTGACCAAGCGGTACGGCGACAAGACCGCTGTGTACAACCTCTCCTTCCAGGTGCGGCCCGGCGCCGTCACCGGGTTCCTGGGGCCCAACGGCTCGGGCAAGTCGACGACGATGCGGATGATCCTCGGCCTGGACAACCCCACCGCGGGACGGGTCACGATCGGCGGTTACCCCTACCGCAAGCTGCCCAACGCCCCCCGCCAGGTCGGCGCGCTGCTGGACGCGAAGGCGGTGCACGGCGGCCGGTCCGCCCGCAGCCACCTGCTGAGCCTGGCCCAGCTGTCGGGCATCCCGGCCCGGCGCGTGGACGAGGTGCTGGGCGTGGTGGGCCTGCACGACGTGGCGCGCAGACGGCCCAAGGGCTTCTCGCTGGGCATGGGCCAGCGGCTCGGCATCGCCGCCGCGCTGCTCGGCGACCCCCAGGTGCTGCTGTTCGACGAGCCGGTCAACGGCCTCGACCCCGAGGGCATCCTCTGGGTGCGCAACCTGATGAAGGCGCTGGCCGCCGAGGGCCGTACGGTGTTCGTCTCCTCCCACCTGATGAGCGAGATGGCGCTGACCGCCGACCACCTCATCGTCATCGGGCGCGGACAGCTGCTCGCCGACATGAGCGTGACGGACTTCATCTCCGCCAACTCCGCCGACTTCGCGCGCGTGCGCACCCCCGACACCGAGCCGCAGCAGCGCGAGAAGCTGTCCGCCGCGATCACCGAGGCCGGCGGCCACGTGCTGCCCGAGCAGGACGGCGCGCTGCGGGTGACGGGACTGGCACTGCCGCGCATCAGCGACGTCGCCCACGACGCCGGCGTACGGCTGTGGGAGCTGTCGCCGCACCAGGCCTCGCTGGAGGAGGCGTACATGCGGATGACGCAGGGCGCCGTCGACTACCGCTCGACCACCGACCAGAAGGCCGGGCTCCAGCAGCCGCTGCCGCCCGGCGCGCAGCCGCCGGTGCCGGTCCCGGGACAGGGCCAGCCCGGCTGGTACGCCCCGCCGCCGCCCCAGCAGGGCGGGCAGCCCTTCGCCGCGCCGCAGGGCGCGCCCGTAGCGGCCCCCGCGGGTCCCTACGGCGCCCCGGGCGCCCCTGGAGCGGCCGCGGGCGCCCCCGCGCCCAACCCGTACGCGCAGCCCGCCCCGCAGGCGCCCCAGGCGCCGCCCGGACCGGCTCCGGCGGCACCGCCCGCCGCATCCCCGGCCGCTCCCGCCGCATCCCCGGCCGTTCCCGCCGCATCCCCGGCCGTTCCCGCAGCCCCCTCGACCGCTCCCGCCGCCGACCTGACCAAGCCCGAGGACGCCCGATGAGCACGCCCCCGCCCCCGATGCCGCAGACCGCCGCACCCGACTGGCAGGCGACTCCCGGCTCCCCGTACCCCACCTACACCTCGCCGATCCCCGTGGTGCGTACGCACCTCGGGCACGCGCTCGCCTCCGAGTGGACGAAGATCAAGTCCGTGCGCTCGACCATGTGGACGCTGGGCGTGTTCGTGCTGCTCGTGGTCGGCATCGGTCTGCTGACCGGCCTGGTGGTGTCGAGCGCCGAACCCGACATGGGCGGCGAGAGCCCGCTGTCCCTCGGCTTCTTCGGGCTGCTCCTCGGCAGCATGTGCATCATCACGCTGGGCGTGCTGACCACGGCGTCCGAGTACGGCACCGGCATGATCCGCACCACGATGGTCGCCTGTCCCTCGCGCGGACGGGTGCTCGCGGCGAAGGCCGTGGTGTTCTTCCTGATCGCCTTCGTGATGACCCTGGTGTGCGCGACGCTGATCGGCTTCCTGCACGTGGCGCTGCTGGAGGGCCACAACGCCAAGGAGCCCACCGGCGAGGAGTGGCTGAAGGGCACGGTCGGCGTCTCGCTCTACGTGGCGCTGCTCGGCACGCTGTCGCTGGCGATCGGGTCGGTCATCCGGCACTCCGCGGGCGCCATCACCATCATGATCGGTGCCGTGCTCGCCCCGCTGGTGATCGCGCTGTTCATGTTCTCGTCCTCGCTGGAGGACGTGCAGCAGGCGCTGTTCGAGTACTCCATCCCGAACCAGATGAGCATCTTCTACGCCAACTCGCTGACCGAGTCCGGCCCGTCGGACTGGGACCCGCTGTGGATCATGCTGGCCGCCACGGCGGCCGCGCTCGGCGGCGCCTTCGCCCTGCTGCGGAAGCGGGACGTGTAAGGGCGTTCAGAACTTCGGCGCGTTACGGGACCGCTGCACCCGCGTGGTGCGGCGGTCCCTGGCGTTCCAGCACGCCTTGTGCCAGTGCCGGCGGTCGTCGACGCCCGCGTGCTCGGGCCAGGCCACCACGTGCGGCACCCCGTCCGGGATCAACTGGTCGCAGCCGGGGCACCGGTAGGCCTTGCCCTGGGCACTGGAGCCCGCCACGTGCCGCACGCTCCACTCCTCGCCCTGCCAGCTCTCCGTGGACTGCCAGCCGCCGTAGCGGCCGGAGCCGTCCTCCTCGGCGCTCCGGCCGGACGGACCGGCTCCCTTGGGTCGGTTGCGACGCGGGGACACAGGACACCTCACGGGGCTATACAGGATGCTGGGGCCGCGTCCAGCCTACGCGGCGCGCGCGAGGGTACGCGTACGGCACCAATCGTTACAAGTCCCCCCGTGGCGATGCGGCACCCCTCCCGAGCGGTCGATTCTGCAGACAATCCGCAAAATCCCTCGCCCGGCCGTGTCCTCGGCACGTGTCGGGCGGTTATGCCCTGCGGGGGAGCTCCGCGTCGGAGCCAAGGAAGCAGGAAAGCGATGCGCGTTGGAAGTTTCGTGTTGGCCGCCCAGTTCCCCGGGCAGGGCGAGGGAGAGGCGCTGCACCGCGCCGTCCGCTCGGCCGAGGTCGCCGAGGAAGCGGGGCTCGACACGGTCTGGCTGGCCGAGCACCACTTCGTGCCCTACGGCACCTGCCCGTCGGCCGTCACCCTGGCCGCGTTGCTGCTCGGCCGCACCCGCCGGCTGCGGGTCGGTACGGCGGTCAGCGTGCTGCCCACCGTCCACCCCGTGACCCTCGGCGAGCAGGCCGCGCTGCTGCACATCACGAGCGGCGGCCGGTTCTCGCTGGGCCTCGGGCGCGGCGGACCGTGGGTCGACCTGGAGGTGTTCGGGGCCGGCCTGGAGGCGTACGAGAAGGGGTTCCCGGAATCACTCGATCTGCTGGTGCGCTGGCTGCGTGAACCGTCCGTGGGGGCCGACGGCGAGCGGTTCCGCTTCCGCGAGGTGCCCGTCGTCCCCCGCCCGTCGGAGGCCCTGCACGAGGTCGAGGGACCGGAGGTCGTGGTCGCCTGCACCTCCCCGGCGAGCGTACGGCTGGCCGCCGAGCGCGGGCTGCCGATGCTGCTCGGCATGCACGTCGGGGACGAGGAGAAGGCCGAGATGGTCGCCCTGTGGCGGCAGCACGCGCGTGCCTGCGGGCGGCCGTCCCGGGAGATCCACCGCGCGGCCCACGTCTCGGCCGGCGTCTGCCAGATCGCGGACCGGCGCGCGGACGCGGCGGAGACCCTGACGAAGGCGATGCCCGGCTGGCTGAAGCAGGGTCTCGAGGCCCATGTCACGGTGGACGGGCGGCAGCGGCGGATGCGCGACCCCCTGGAGTACACCGAACTCCTCTGCGCACTGCACCCGGTGGGCCCCCCGCGGCTGTGCGCCGACCGGCTCGCCGCGACCAGCGAGCGGACCGGTATCTCCCGCTTCGCCCTGCTCGTCGAGGGCTCCGGCGACCTGGCGGCGACCGAGGAGAACGTACGGCGGCTCGGGGCCGAGGTCCTGCCCCAACTCGGCTGAGCGAGCCGGGGGTTCCAAGAAGGCTTGCCGCCCCGGTACGGACCGCACCCCCCGCGTACGGAGCGGCAAGCGAACGATGGAACGCGTCAGCAGTCGCGCAGTTCCGGTGACTGGTTCAGCACCTGGGCGCGCGCCGAGGTGAAGCGGGCCAGCTTCTCGTCGACCGAGGAGTCAAGCGGGAACACGGCCACCCGGTGGCAGTTCTGGAAGGCCAGCCGTACACCGAAGTGGCGTTGCAGCGCGCCGCGTATCGCGTCACTCGCGAGTGCACGCAGCAGCTGACCGCGTGCCTGCTCGTCCGGCGGGGGCGTCTGGTTGTCGGCGAAGGCTCCGCCGTCCACCTTCAGCTGGGCCACCAGGGAGCTGATCATCTCCCATGCGAAGGGCAGGGAGGTCCGGACGCAGTCGACGAATTCAGCTTCGTCGACCTCGCCTCGCTCGGCCTGTTCGAGTAGGGCCGGTGAGACGTCGAGCGACATGGGTTCTCCTCTCGCACCCCCAACGATCAGGGGTTGCCTGACAGATAAGGGAGTGCGCGACAACGGACACGCTGCGTACACAGGCCACGACCTCCCGTTGAACACCGTAAGCAACGGACGGTGACGGCACCAGGCGAATGCCCGGATGCGGGACTTCCTGTGGGCCGGTAATCGGCCATCGCCGAAACACCTGCTTTCCCGGAGATTCAGGACGCGTCGTGTGGGCCCCGAGGGTCGTGTGGGGTGACGAATCGCGTCGGGGCGGGCCGGTCGAGTAGCGTTGCCGACCATGCGTCTCGTCATTGCCCGCTGCTCCGTGGACTACGCCGGGCGGCTCACCGCGCACCTGCCGTCGGCACCCCGTCTCATCCTGGTCAAGGCGGACGGCAGCGTCTCGATCCACGCCGACGACCGGGCCTACAAGCCCCTGAACTGGATGTCGCCGCCCTGCACGCTGAAGGAGGGCACCGGCGACGAGGAGGGCGTCTGGACCGTCGTCAACAAGGCGGGCGAGAAGCTCATCATCACGATGGAGGAGATCCTCCACGACTCCTCGCACGAACTGGGCGTCGATCCCGGCCTGATCAAGGACGGCGTGGAAGCGCACCTCCAGGAACTACTCGCCGACCGCATCGAGATCCTCGGTGAGGGCTACACCCTCATCCGCCGCGAGTACATGACGGCGATCGGCCCGGTCGACATCCTGTGCCGGGACGCCGAGGGGCGGACCGTCGCGGTGGAGATCAAGCGGCGCGGCGAGATCGACGGCGTGGAGCAGCTCACCCGCTATCTGGAACTGCTGAACCGCGATCCCCATCTCGCCCCGGTGCGGGGCGTGTTCGCCGCACAGGAGATCAAGCCGCAGGCCCGGGTCCTCGCGACCGACCGGGGCATCGGCTGCCAGGTCCTCGACTACGACGCGATGCGCGGCATCGAGGACGACAAGCTGCGGCTGTTCTGAGCCGCGCCCGTACGGGCCGAGGGCCGGGTTCCGTCGGGAACCCGGCCCTCACGCGTGCTCATGGGTCAGATCACCTTCTCCGAGCTGCCGGGCGTGTCCGCGTCGCTGCTCTGCGGGGCGCTCGCGCTCGTCTCCACGGGGGCGGAGGAGACGGAGCCGCTCGCGGAGTCGGTGGTGGACGGCTCCTCCGGAGGCGTGGTCTCCGTCTCGGTCGGCTCCGGTGTGGTCTCGGTCTCGGTCGGCTCCGGCTCGGTCGTGCCGGAGGACGTGGGCGGCTTGGGCGTCGTGGGCTTCACGGTCGGCGACTTCGAAGGCGGTGTGGAGGGGGACTCGGTCGGATCGCCCGGCTTCGTCGTCCCGCTCGGCCCGTCCGACGGCTTCCCCGACTCACCGGCCGTGGGCGTCGGGTCGTCCGAGGTGCCCAGGGTGCCGTCCGGACCCGGGTCGGTCGGCCGGCTGGTGGCCTCGCCGGTGTCGCCGTCGTCCTCCTCGGCCGCCCGTTCGGCGCCGAGGCTGCCGTCGTCGACGCCCTGGCTGGCGGAGGGGTTGACGCCGACGTTCTCCGACGGGGTGCCGGCGTCGTTCTCCGACGTGGCGCCGAGCGTGACCACCGTGCCCAGCACGGCGACGAGCAGCGCGCCCGCGCCGGCCGCCACCAGGTTGCGCTTGGCCAGTGCCTTGAGACCGCCGCCCGGCCTGGCCGGCGGCCTGGCCGGCGCCGGTGCCGCGCGGTGGACGACCAGGGCGGTGTCGGCGGGCGGCTGGAGCTCGGGGAACGCCGTCGGCACCCCGCGGGGCGGTGGGGCCGACTCCTCGTAGTGGGCCTCGGGCACCTCCTCCCCCGCGGTCGGCATGAGCGTCAGCGGGGTTCCGGAGCGGTCGGCGACCAGGGCCAGCGCCCTGCGTCCGGCGACGGTGCCGCGCTTGTCGGCGAGGGCGCCGCGCAGCCCGATGGACGCCTCCAGTTCGGCGCGCGCCCGGTCGAGCTGTCCGGCGCACAGCGCGTGGACGCCGAGTTCGTGGTGGAAGTAGGCCTGTTCCGCCACGTCCCCCGTGAGCCGGGCGGCCTCCGCGCCGGCCCGCAGCGCCTTCTCCCAGGCGCTCCAGTGCAGGCCCGAGGCGAACGCGGGCGCGGCGGTACGGGCCAGTCGTACGGCCGTGCTCTGCTCGCCCTCGGTGGTGGCCGTGGTGAGCGGCGACAGCACCGCGAGCGCGGCGAGCACCGCGTCGGCCTCGGCGCAGACCCGCTCCGGGGTGACCGAGGGGTGCCCGGTCCACCAGGCGTAGTGCTGGGCGGCGGCCCGGGCCCGGTCCTCGGCCTCGTCGGCGTATCCGGCGGCCTCCAGCTGAGCCGGCACTCCGGCGGCGAGCCGGTAGCGGGAACCGGCCGGGGAGACCAGTCCGCAGGCGGCCAGCTCGCCGAGCGCGGCGTCGGCGTGGGTGTCGCCCACCAGGGCGGGCAGATGCGCCTGGTGGGGCACCTCGCCGCCGAGCGCGACGGCGAACCGCAGGGTGGCGCGGGCGGAGGCGCTGAGCCGGGAGGCGAGCAGCGGGGCGGGTGCGGCGGCCTCGCCGAGCGAGGGCAGCGGCACCTCGTCGCCGTTCGCGGGGTCGTAGGCGGCCTCGTCGGGCCGTACGTCCTCGAAGACGCCGAACTCGTCGACGGCGTCGGCGCCGGCCCGCAGCCGGTCGCGCTGCCGCAGCAGGGCACCGGCCTGGACGAAGCGCAGCGGCAGGCCCTCGGACTCGAACCAGAGGTCGCCGGCCCAGTTCGACTCGTCCTCGGTGAGGGGCCGGCCGACGGCGTGCTCGAGCAGGTCGAGACCGGCCGCACGGTCGAGACCGGGGAGGGCGACCTCCTCGATGTCGGCGCCGGCGGACGGCTCGGGCACGTCCGGGGTGGCGCCGAACAGGAAGGCGCACTCGGGGGTGGCGTCCAGCAGCTCGTCGAGGGCGGCGCCGCCGAACTCCAGGTCGTCGAGGACGACGACGGCACCGATCTCGCGGACGCAGTCGGCGAGTCCGTCCCGGTCCGGGCGGTGCAGCGGGGCGTCATAAACGGCGTAGAAGAGGTCGTACAGCAGGTCGTCGGCCGAGCGGCGGTGGCCGTTCAGACGGACGACGCCGTCGGGGGCGAGGTCCGCGCAGTCCTCGGCGACGACGTCGAGGAGCCGGGTGCGGCCGGAGCCGGCCGGGCCGGTGAGGCGCACGGAGCGGCCGCGGGCCAGCAGCCGGACCAGCTTCTCGCGCTCCTCCTGACGGGCCAGCAGCGGCAGCGGGAGCTGCGCGGGACCCGGCGGGACGGGCGGCCTGGCCGCCCGCTCGACCTCGGCCCGCTCGGCCTCGGTCAGCTTCACGGGGCGGGCCGGCCGTTCGGCGGGCGGGCAGGCCTCGATCTCGCTGCCGTCGACGGGGTTGACGGTCAGCAGGAAGTCGCCGGAGACGAGCTGCACCGTGCGGGCGAGCGCGGGCGCGTGCTGTCCGAAGTCGGAAGTGAGGGACTCCCGGGGCGGACGCTGGCGCGGCGCCGAACCTCCCCCGGTCTCGAATCCTCCCCCACTCCCGGCTTCTCCCCCACTCTCGGCTTCTCCCCCACTCTCGGCTTCGCTCGAGCGGGGGGACCCCCATGAGCGGGGGGACCCCCATGACCGGGAGGCGCCCCCTCCTTCGTGGCCGTACTCCTCGGGTCCCGGGTTGTTCGGGTCCATAGGTCCTAGCCCCCCAAAAGCGTCGTGTGGTGGAAGCCCCTCCCGACCTCGCCGCACACCGCGCTGTCGCTTCTGGTCCGGGCCCGCTCAGGGTTTGCAGGACAGCGGGCAGCCGAACCCTAAACCTTCGCTCAGTATCCACGACAGTCCGGGGTGCCGCGCGGTCCGAGAGGTCACGGTCTCGTGAGGATTGTGCGCGCGTCGAAGGGTTCGTCGAGGTCGGTCCGGGTTCTTCGGGGGTCGCCCGTCCCGCACCCGTACGCCCTCATACGCGGGGCAGCGTGTCCACCCCGATGCCTCCCTCGATCGCCAGGATCCGGTGCAGCCGGGTGGCCACCAACAGGCGCTGCATCTGCGGCGGCACGTCGCGCAGCACCAGGCGCCGGCCGCAGCGGCCGGCCCGTCGGTGGGCCCCCATGATCACACCGAGTC
Source organism: Streptomyces sp. NPDC044984 (assembly GCF_040646935.1). Lineage (NCBI taxonomy): Bacteria > Bacillati > Actinomycetota > Actinomycetes > Kitasatosporales > Streptomycetaceae > Streptomyces > Streptomyces sp. NPDC044984. The sequence continues at coordinate 7,410 of NZ_JBEZBE010000039.1, read as the reverse complement.
CGGTGGCGTCCCAGGAGTCCAGGTCGGACAGGTCGAGGACCAGGTCGCCGACTCCGTCGTCGACGGCCGAGTGCAGGACCGTACGGGCGTCCGCCGCGCTGCGGATGTCGAGGCGGCCCTCGACGACCAGCTCGGCGTGGTCGCCCCTGATGTACATATGCGCTCCCCGTGTTACGTCTCGTGCTCCGCGGTTTTCTGAAACGGCCGGTGACGCAACCTCTGACTGCGTGGCGGCGGCCGAAGTTGCTGCCTGTGAGCGAACCGATACCGAATTCACCCCGGCGTGTGATGCGCGCCGGGGCGAGTGCTCGGTGTCAGTGCTCGTAGAAGCCCTGCCCGCTCTTGCGGCCGATGTCACCGGCGTCAACCATCCGGCGCATCAGCTCGGGAGCGGCGAACTTCTCGTCCCGGGACTCGGTGTAGATGTTGTCGGTGGCGTGCAGCAGGATGTCCACGCCGGTCAGGTCGGCGGTGGCCAGCGGCCCCATGGCGTGGCCGAAGCCCAGCTTGCAGGCCAGGTCGATGTCCTCGGCGCTCGCCACGCCCGACTCGTACAGCTTGGCGGCCTCGACGACGAGGGCGGTGATGAGCCGGGTGGTGACGAAACCGGCGACGTCGCGGTTGACGACGATGCAGGTCTTGCCGACCGACTCGGCGAACTCCCGTGCCTTGGCGAGGGTTTCGTCGCTGGTCTTGTAACCGCGGACCAGTTCGCACAGCTGCATCATCGGGACCGGCGAGAAGAAGTGGGTGCCGACGACCCGCTCCGGGCGCTCCGTCACGGCCGCGATCTTGGTGATCGGGATGGCGGAGGTGTTGGAGGCGAGCACGGCGTCCTCGCGCACGATCTTGTCGAGCGTCCGGAAGATCTCGTGCTTGACCTCGAGCTTCTCGAACACCGCCTCGACCACGACGTCCGCGTCCGCGCAGGCGTCCAGGTCGGTGGTCGGGGTGATCCGGGCGAGGGCGGCGTCGGCGTCGTGCGCCTCCAGCCTGCCCTTGCTCACGAACTTGTCGTACGACGCCTTGATCCCGTCGGTGCCACGCGTGAGCGCCTCGTCGGTGACGTCCCGCAGGACGACCTCCCAGCCCGCCTGGGCGGAGACCTGGGCGATGCCGGACCCCATGAGACCGGCCCCGATGACGGCGAGCTTGCGTGCCACTGTGCGACTCCCCTGATACGCGCTGTCGTTGTTCTCTACGGGCGGACATTAGCGGGCGCGAGGGGCCGTGTGAGCGACTTAGTAACGCGTTTCACGTCTCACCTAGTGAGACCCCTGTCACGTCCCGCCCGGCGGGTCCGGCGACTCGGTGGAAAAGGCGGACACCGCACGTGCGGCGGATGCGAGGGTGTGGGGGCCGGTGTCCGATCGACGGAGGAGAACCTCGGCATGGCCGTGATCCACCGCACCACCCTCGAGCCGACCAAGCTGGAACTGCTGACCGCCTGGCTGCCCTCGCGCCCCTGGTACCACGGGGGCGCGGAAGGACCGCGGTTGGCCAGGGCCGGTGGTTTCCGGCTCGACGACCCGGAGGGGGAGGTCGGCGTCGAGTTCATGGTCGTCACCGACGCCTCCGGCGCCGAGCCGGCCGCCTACCTGGTGCCGCTCACCTACCGGGGCGCTCCGCTCGACGGGGCGGAGCACGCCCTCGTCGGCACCGCGGAGCACGGTGTCCTCGGGCGACGCTGGGTCTACGACGGCTGCCACGACCCGGTGGCGGTCGCCGAGTTGGCGGCGCTGGTCGAGGGCCGCGTGCGGGCCCAGGCCCAGAGCGTCAGCGACACCCCCGACCAGGAGGTCACCCGCGCCTGCGCGGGTGAGACCCCGGTCCCGGCGGAGTTCACCGCCGTCGAGGACACCCCGGAGCACACCGAGCTGTCCGCACCGGACGGCACGGCCCTGCGGGTCCTGCGCACCCTGCTGCCCGCCCCGGACGGCACACCGCTTCCCGGCCCGGGGGCGGCGGGCCATGTCGCCGGCGCGTGGGACCTGCCCGACGGCACCCGCGTGCGGGGCCTGCTGTGCGTCCTGCACACGCCCCCTCCGGCGTAGCCCGGTCGCACGCCCCCTCCGGCGCGGCCCGGTTCAGCCGCGCGTCGCGTAACCGAGCACCCGGTCGCTCAGCAGCTCCTCGATGTCGTCGACCAGTCCGAGCACCTCGCGCGAGACCTCGGCCGGTGCGCGGCCCTTCATCATCTCCCGGCCGATGGTGACGAACACGGTGCCGTGGATCCAGCAGATCTGACCGGCCACCAGGCCCGGCATCGGGTCGCCGGGGGCGGCCTCCGTCTCCTCGCGGAGCGCCGCCTCCAGGTTGTCCTGGACCTCCTGCTGCAGGCTCCACAGCCGGGAGCGCAGCTGCGGGGAGTCGTGGATGACCCGCATGAAGCGGTCGTAACCCTCCATCAGGCCGACCCGGGGTGACACCGCCTCGATGTCGGCGCGCAGTTCGCGCAGCACGGCGCGGGCGGCCGACTCCCCCGTGCCCCGGCCCCGGACCCAGCGGGCCAGCTGGTCGACGACGCCGCTGGAGCGGTCGAAGAAGAGGTCCTCCTTGGCGGGGAAGTAGTTGTAGACCGTGTTCACGGAGACGTCGGCGGCCTCCGCCACCTCCGCCATCGTCACGGTCACGAAGCCGTGCTCCAGGAAGAGCCCGGTGGCGATGTCCGAGATCCGCTGCCTGGTCTCGCGCTTCTTCCGCTCCCTGAGCCCTTCTGTCATGTCTCTCATCGTAGGTCGGCCCGGCGATCACTGGTGTCTCTGTAATTTTGGGGTGGTTGCAAAGTTTCAGTGACTCTGTTTTTCTGGGGTCATGCCAATCATCAGTACGGCCGGACTGGCCCGTACCTTCCAGACCAAACGCGGCCCGGTGGAGGCCGTGCGCGGTATCGACCTCACGGTCCGCGAGGGCGAGATCCTCGGCCTCCTCGGTCCCAACGGCGCCGGCAAGACCACCACCCTGCGGATGCTCACCACCCTGCTCGCCCCCACCGGCGGCGCGGCCACCGTCGCGGGACACGACCTGGCGACCGACCCGGCCGGCGTGCGGCGGGCCTGCGGCTACGTGGCCCAGTCCGGCGGGGTCGATCCGCAGATCACGGTGCGGGAGGAACTGGTCACCCAGGGCCGCCTGTACCGGCTCGGCACGGCACGGGCCGTCGAGCGCGCCGAGGAGCTGGCCCGCGACCTGGACCTCACCGGGCTGCTCGACCGCACGTGCGCCGCGCTCTCCGGCGGCCAGCGGCGCCGCCTGGACATCGCGATGGCGCTCACCCACCGCCCGAAGGTGCTGTTCCTGGACGAGCCGACGACCGGCCTCGACCCCGGCAGCCGCGCCGGCCTGTGGGAGCTGGTGCGGCGGCTGCGCGACGAGCACGGCACCACCGTGTTCCTGACCACCCACTACCTCGACGAGGCGGACGCGCTCGCGGACCGGCTGGTCGTCGTCGACCGGGGCGTGGTCGCCGCCGAGGGCACCCCGGGCGCCCTGAAGCTGGAGTACGGCGGCTCGGTCGACGCCTCGCTCCAGGACACGTTCCTCGCCATCACGGGCCGCAGCGCGACGCCGGCCGACGCCACCCCCGTAGCCGTATAGGACCCCCACGATGCTGCTCCACGACACCGCGCTCATCTACGGGCGCTATCTGCGCCAGTCCCTGCGCTCCCGCTTCGCCCTGCTCTTCGGCGTGCTGATGCCGCTGCTGTACCTGCTGTTCTTCGGCCCGCTGCTGACCGGTCTGCCGCTCGGCGGGCCGGGCAGCTCCTGGCAGCTGCTGGTCCCGGGGCTGCTGCTGCAACTCGGCCTTTTCGGGGCCTCGTTCGCCGGTTTCTCGATCATCATCGAGAAGGGTCAGGGGGTGGTCGAGCGGATGCGGGTCACGCCCGTGAGCCGTCTCGCCCTGCTGCTGGGCCGGGTGCTGCGGGACGCCACGCTGTTCGTCTTCCAGGCGGTGCTGCTGGTGCTGGCCGCGCTCGTGATGGGGCTGCGGGCCCCGCTGCCCGGGGTGCTCATCGGCTTCGCCTTCGTCGCCCTGCTGACCGTGTCCCTGGCCGCGCTGTCCTACGCGCTCGCCATGAGAATGGACACCCCGCAGACGTTCGGGCCGACGATCAACGCCCTGACCATGCCGTCGATGCTGCTGTCGGGCCTGATGCTCCCGATGACCCTGGGCCCCGCCTGGCTGGACGTCCTGTCGCACCTGACGCCGTTCCGCTACCTGGTCGACGCGGTGCGGGACGCCTACGTCGGCGCCTACGCGACGGCCCACATGCTGTACGGCGCCGTCGTCGCCGTCGGTTTCGCGGTCCTCGCCGTGACGGTGGGCACACGCGTGTTCCGGACGGCCGGAGCGTAACTAGGCTGGCCCCATGGTCAACCTGACGCGCATCTACACGAGGACCGGCGACAAGGGCACCACCAACCTCGGTGACATGAGCCGGGTGCCCAAGACCGACCTGCGGATCTCCGCCTACGCCGACGCCAACGAGGCGAACGCGGTGATCGGCACGGCGATCGCGCTGGGCGGTCTGGAGGAGGAGGTCGCCGCGGTCCTCACCCGCGTCCAGAACGACCTGTTCGACGTGGGCGCCGACCTGTCGACGCCCGTGGTGGAGAACCCCGAGTACCCGCCGCTGCGGGTCGAGCAGTTCTACGTCGACCGGCTGGAGGCGGACTGCGACCGCTTCAACGAGCGGCTGGAGAAGCTCCGCTCCTTCATCCTGCCGGGCGGTACGCCCGGTGCGGCCCTGCTCCACCAGGCCTGCACGGTCGTACGCCGGGCCGAGCGCTCCACCTGGGCGGCGCTGGAGGTCCACGGCGACACCATGAACCCCCTCACCGCCACCTACCTCAACCGCCTCTCCGACCTCCTGTTCATCCTGGCCCGCATCGCGAACAAGGAGACCGGCGACGTGCTGTGGGTCCCGGGCGGGGAGCGCTGAGCCCTACCGGGACCCCGCCGGACCGCGCACGGCCCGGTACAGACCCAGCAGGACCTCGGCGCCGCCGACGCACATCATCACCACACCCACCTTGGCGGGCGTGACCACCGGCAGGTCCACGCCCCCGGCGAACAGCCACAGCCCCAGGCCCGCCGCCAGTGTGGCGGCGCCCGTCAGGAGGTTCCTCGACGCCCGCGTCATCGGCCGACACGCTCCTTGCCGGCGTCCGTCCCGGCCTGCGGCTCACCCGCCGGGGCCTTCTTCGGCCAGATCCAGTAGGCCAGGGCCACCAGGCCGTGGATGCCGGCCGCCCGCCAGGCCGTGAAGCGCCAGTCCTCCAGGGAGGTGACCCGGCTCGGGTCGTCGACGTACCAGATGGCGAGCTGGAGCAGCACCGTCGCCACGGCGGCGGCCGTCAGGGTGCCCAGCCAGACCTTGGTCTCGTGCCGGGCGCGGGCCATGCCGTAGCGCGGCGGGCCGAGCGGCTTGGGCGCGCCGCCCAGCCGGTGGGCGGCGTGGCCGTCGAGCCACTTCACGGTGCGGTGGCCGTGGCCCACGGTGTAGCCGATGTAGAGCGCGGCCAGGCCGTGGGTCCAGTTCGGCTCGGCGCCGTTCTTCAGGTCCAGCGCGGTGGCCACCAGCAGCACGACCTCCAGCAGCGGCTCGCACAGCAGCAGCGCGAGGCCGGTGCGCGGCATCCTCAGCAGATAGCGGCAGGCCAGTCCGGCGGCCAGCAGCACCCAGAAGCCGATCTCACAGGCGGCGATCAAGGCGACGATCACGGTTCGCTCCCTTCGGTCACCCTTTCAGGCTCCCGTGCGGAGCCGCCCGTTTCGTCGTCGCCGACGACGAACCCGCGGTACATCGAAGGATGCAGTCCAGGACCGTCCGCGGGGATCAGGCGCCGGGGGGCGCGCACCGTGTTGGATGGTGCCATGGCCGTACGACCGCCCCGTCCCCGCCGCTTCGACGTGTGGACCGCCCTGGCCGGGCTCGCCGGCGGACTGCTGCTGTGGGGGATCGGGCTGGGCGTGCGCGGCGGCGACGATCCGATCGTGCTCTTCGGCGGTCGCTGGCCGCTCCTCGTGCCGCTCGCCGTGATCGCCGGCTGCGAGCTGCTGCGGCGTGCCGCTCCGCGCACCGCGCTGCTGGCCGGCACGCTGGCGCTGGCCGCGGACACGATGACCCAGGGCAGCATCGCCACGATCGTGATGTACACCGACCTGATGTACGCCGCCGTCCTGTACGGGACGCCCGCCACGGCCCGCCGCCTGCCGTGGATCACCGGCATGCTCACGATCGCCGCGACGCTGGTGCCGTACGCCGTGTGGCGGGTGCCGGAGGCGCTGCTGATCGGTCTCGTCGTCGGTGGCGTGGCGTTCACGCCCGCCTCGACCGGCCTGATCGTCCGCAACCACCGCGACGCCGCCGAGGCGGCCCGGCTGCGTGCCGAACAGACCGCGCTGCTCGCGGAGATGGACCGCGTCCAGGCGGTGACCGCGGAACGCGCCCGGATGGCGCGGGAGTTGCACGACATGGTCGCCAACCACCTCTCCGCGATCGCCATCCACTCCACGGCCGCGCTCTCCCTGGACGACGAGAAGACCTCCCGTGACGCGCTCACCGTGATCCGGGAGAACAGCGTGCAGGGACTGTCCGAGATGCGGCGGCTCATCGGCATCCTGCGCGACGGGTCCGACGACCGGGAACCCGCCGCGACCCCCACCCTCGACGGCCTCGGCGCCCTGGTCGAGGGCGCCCGCGCCAACGGCCTGGACGTCGTCCTCGACGCCACCTGCGACTCCGTGCCCGCACCGGTCGAGCTCGCCGCGTACAGGATCGTGCAGGAGTCGCTGACGAACGCACTGAAGCACGCCGCGCCCGGGAAGGTCACCGTGCGGCTGCGCCGCCTCGACGGCGGCCTCGACATCCGGGTGACCAGTCCGTACGGCGGCCGGGACACCCCCCGCGCGCCGGGGTCCGGGGCCGGACTCGTCGGGATGCGGGAGCGGGTGGCCCTGCTGGACGGCACGTTCGAGGCGGCACCGGAGAGCGGCCCGGACGGCAAGCTGTGGGTCGTACGCGCCTGTCTTCCCGTCACCGACATCGCCCAAGGAGGGATGGATTGACTTCCTCCCCCTCCCGAAGGAGGGGGATTCCTACGGCTCGCGCCGTAGGGATTTCTGCTTCATCGCCGACTGCCCGCCCGGAGTACTCCGTTGAGGTCTTACACCAGCTCCACAGACAGACACTGCCAGCCCGGCAGCCAGGATGTTCTTCGCCGCGTTCACGTCCCGGTCGTGGGTCGTCCCACAGTCGCACGTCCACTCGCGGACGCTCAGCGGCATCCTGCCCTGCAGGGCGCCGCAGGTGGAGCACAGCCTGGAGGAGGGGAACCACCGGTCGATCGCGATCACTTCGCGGCCGTACCACTGGGCCTTGTACTCCAGCATGCTCCGGAACTCGG